>JAFAFZ010000428.1 GCA_023423215.1 Actinomycetes bacterium | reverse complement strand
TCGTAGGTCATGCGGCAGACCCGGTCGATGGACGCGGCCCGGTAGGTCGCCTGGGCGAGCGTCTCGCCCGTGACGATGACCCCGTGGTTGCGCAGGATCGCGACGCTCGCGTCGCCGATCGTGGCGGCCCGGTCCGCGGCAAGCCGGGGGCTGTCGATCTCTCCCGCGTACTCCTCGACCCAGCACACGTCGTCCAGGAACAGCGAGCCGGTCTGGTGCACCAGGTCGGGCAGGTGCCCGAGCGCCGCGAGCAGGCTGACGTGGTACGGGTGGTTGTGGATCACGACGCGGGCGTCGGGTCGGACCCGGTGCAGCTCGGTGTGGATGTGCACCGCGGGGGTCACGTCCCAGCGTCCGGCGACGACGTTCGCGTCCTCGTCGACCTCGCAGATGTCGGAGGCGGCGAGCTCCGCCCACCACAGGCCCCACGGGTTCACGAGCATGTTGGTCTGCCCCGGGCGCTGCCAGGTGATGTGGCCCGCCATGTTCTCGGCGAAGCCCTCGCCGTCGAGCACCCGGAACGTCGCGGCGAGCGCCTGCTCGTCGGTCATCTCGACGCCCAGGTCGGGCATCACCGACGGTGCCCACACCGACAGCCCGCCACGGCGTGGCTCGCCGCCCGCCTCGGACGCGGACGGGCGTGCGCCGTCCGCGAGCTGGTCCACCGTGGTGGACGTCCCGCCGGCGACGGCGGTGCGACTGGTCTGCTCGGTCATCCCACTCCTTCCAGCGCGGCCTCAGCCCGGCGCTTGGCGTCCTCTCGCAGCTCGCCCTTGGCGACCTTCGCCCCCGACGACCGGGGGAGCTCGTCGAGCACCACCAGCTGCTCGGGGAACAGCTCCTTCGACACGCCCTGCGCGGCCAGGTGGCCGACCAGGTCCTCGAGCGTGAGCTCGGCGGCGTCCTCGACCAGCTCGACGTAGGCGCAGACGCGCTCACCGAAGATCGGGTCGGGCATCGCGACCGCAGCGGCGTGGGCCACCAGCGGGTGCGACACGACGTCGGCCTCGACCTGCGGGGCGCTGATGTTCTTGCCGCCGCGGATGATGAAGTCCGACGTGCGCCCGACGACGGTCAGGTAGCCGTCCGCGTCGATCTCGCAGATGTCGCCCATCAGCATCCATCCGTCCGCCGTGTGGAGCTGCTCGTTCGCTCCGGCGTCGTCCAGGTAGCCCTGGCTCGTCGCCGGGCCCTTGCAGGCGGGCTGGCCGCGGCCACCGGCGGTCACGTCGTCCGCACCGTCCATCAGCCGGACGTGCATCTCGGGCACGACGCGCCCCGCCGTGCGCAGACGGCGCTCCGGCGGGTCGTCCAGCGTGGTGCCGCTGAGCAGTCCCGTCTCGTTCGATCCGTAGAACTGCAGGATCGTGACGCCGGTGCGCTCCTCGAACTCGCGGGCGGTGTCGTAGGGCACGGCCTCGCCGCCGGTGAACATCACCCGGAGCGAGGAGAGGTCGTGCTGCGCGAGCCGGGGGGACGCCAGCATCATGATGAACTGGGTGCTCACGCAGCACAGGACGCTGACGCGGTGGGCCTCGATGGCCTCGAACGCGGCGTCGGGAGAGAAGCGGTCGAGCAGGACCGTCGGTGCGCCGAGCAGCAGCGGCGACACGTGCGAGGTCCACAGACCGAAGCCGAACGGGGCGGGCACGGCGCCCAGGAACACGTCCTCCGAGGTCAGCGCGCCGTTGGCGACGGCCTGCTGGTGGAAGTAGCGCCAGCGGTTCTGGGTGTGGCGCACGCACTTCGGCAGTCCGGTCGTGCCCGAGGTCGAGTTGATGAGGTACAGGTCGTCGGCGCGGACCCGGCGCTCGTCCCAGCCGGCGGCGTCGAGCTGCGCGGGGTCGACGTCCGCTCCGTCCACGGTGACCACGGGCCGCCACTGCGGCGCGTGCGAGCGGATGACCAGGTGGCGTGGCGACAGCCCGACCTCGTGCAGCGCGGCGAGCCCGTCGGCCTCGGAGGCCAGGGCGTCGGCCTGGGTGAGCAGGGCGACGGCCTCGACGCGACCGAGCAGGTGCACGAGCTCGCGCTGTCCGGCACGCGCACCGAGCCCCACGAGCGTGGCGCCGGCGCGCTCGACCGCGAGGAACGCCGCGTGCAGCACGGGCCCGTCGGGCATCCACACCGCGACGCGATCGCCGGGCTCGACCCCGGTGGCGACGAGCGCTCCGGCGAGGTGCTCGACGAGGGCGTCGAGCTGGGCCCAGGTCATGGAGGCGTCGCGGGTGAGGTACGCGGCGGCGTGCGGTTGGGTACGGACGTGGTCGACGACGACCTGGTCGATCGTCGGATCGGCCCACCAACCCGCTGCGCGGTACTCCGCCGAGATCGCCGGATCGACGATCGAACGGAACCCCTCGGTCCGCATCGCACCCCCTGTGCCGTGCCCCTGAGCCCGCAACCGGGCTGTGTCGGACGACCTGTTGGCCGCCTTCGTCAAATGTTCTAAAACATTCGGCAATGGTGTGTCAAACGACCGTCGACACGTACACTCGACCTGTCCGAGGAGGGACGGGGTGACGAACGAGGTGAGCACGGGCCGCGAGCAGCAGGCCTCGCCGGTGCGCTTCCAACGGCTGGCCGAGCAGGTCGCCGACGACCTGCGCCGCCGCATCCTGGTGGGCGATCTGGCGCACGGCGCCGAGCTCCCCGTCGAGGAGGAGCTGCGCGCCCAGTACCCCGTCTCGAAGCCGACCCTGCGCGAGGCGATGCGGGTGCTCGAGGCCGAGGGCCTGGTGACCGTGCGCCGCGGCAGCATCGGTGGCGCGGTCGTGCACCGGCCCGCGGCGTCGAACGTCGCCTACACGCTCGGACTGGTCCTCGCCTCACGCCAGGTCGACATCAGCGACGTCGGCGCGGCACTGCGTGAGGTCGAGCCCTCGTGCGCGGCGGCGTGCGCCGAGCGAACGGATCGGCTGACCGTCGTCACCCCGGTGCTGCGCGACCTTCACGCGCAGGCGCTGCGCGTCGTGGACGACCTGGTGCAGGTCACGACGCTGAGCCGCCGGTTCCACGAGGCGATCGTCGAGCTGTGCGGCAACGAGTCGCTGGCGATCCTGGCCGGCGCGCTCGAGTCGCTCTGGTCGACCCACGAGTCCGACTGGGCGCACCGCGTGATCGACGACCCGAACATCCCGATCCAGCAGCGGCTCCAGGCCCTCGACGACCACGAGCTGCTCATCCGCCTGATCGAGGCCGGCGACGCGCCGAAGGCGCGCCACTTCGCGGCGAAGCACCTGCACACCTCGCAGACCTATCCCGAGTCGCAGGGTCCGAGCATCGATCCCGACGCCGTGCGCCGCTCGTTCGTGCACACCGTCGACCGCACCTGACGCCGTCGCGCCTTCCCCGCCCGTCTGGCAGTGAGGTCTTCCGGTGTGTTCCTCCGCGCCCCCGGCGTGAGATCGCACCCGAAGCTGCGGGGGGAAGGCGTGGATCTCGCCCGGAACGACAGAACCCCCGCCGAGGCGGGGGTTCCGACGGGGTGGGCGTACACAGACTTGAACTGTGGACCTCTGCCGTGTGAAGGCAGCGCTCTAGCCAGCTGAGCTATACGCCCGTGGGTTCGCTCCGTGGAGCGACTGAGCACTCTAGCGGCTCGCCCAGCGGGGCGGCGAACGACCTCCGACCCCTGGCCCGTCCGTCATCGGGCGTGGCAGCGGTCGCAGAACGACCACCAGCACGCACGATGACCGACCGGCTCACGACCTCGATCGATCGGGCGTGGCAGCGGTCGCAGGACGACCACCAGCACGCACGATGACCGCACCGCCACCCACACGAGGGCGTGTCTGGCACTCGTGCCGTCCAGGAGCGATCGTGACGCCCTCACCACGCTGCGTGAGCAACCGTCGAGTCGACATCGACTGCACCGCCAACGGTCTGCCAAACTCCCGCCGAAGGCGGTTGCTCGGGCATCCGGAGGGAAGAACGGTGGACGGACTCCGTCGCTGTGGATCGTGTGGTGTGGTCATGGGCGGCAGCGCGCCCGTGTGCACCATCTGCGGCACACCGTACGACCCTGCGATCCTCGGCGCGACCTCGTGGAGCCCGGGCCACCAGGACCCGCCGAGCATCGTGAGCTCGACGTCGCGGTCGACCGCTGCGACCCCGGATGCGCTCGACACGCTCGACGAACAGGCGCGGCGAGAGGCCGAGGAGGCCGACGCGTTCTGGGGCATCCCCCGCCGGCCGCGCCTGCCGGAGCTGGGTCAGTCGCCCGCCGCTCCGACCGGCACTGCGGTGCAGCTGCCGCTGCCCGGTTTGCCCGAACCCGAGCCGACCC
>JAFAFZ010000214.1 GCA_023423215.1 Actinomycetes bacterium | reverse complement strand
CCGCGATGATCTCGGCGCACATCTCGGGGTCGTACGCGTTCTTGCGGTCCGGTCGGTTCAGGCGGATCCACACCGCGTCCTGGCGGTGCTCGATCTCGATGTCAGCCATGTGTGTCAGGTGCTCCGTGTGCTGGTCACCCGCGGCGCGCTCGTCGGCCGGGGTGGGGTGATCACTCGCCCGCGAGGAACTCGCGGTAGGTGTCGAGGGACTGCGGGATGTCTGCGGCGATCGCCGGGGCGGGCCACTGCTTGCGCAGCTCGCCGAAGTTGCCGGCCCACACGTCCGCGGAGGGCATCAGGTAGAAGAACGACAGCCGCCGTCGGGCGAAGCGCCACAGGCCGTCCACCTTCCGGTAGTCGTCGTGGTAGCGCATCGCCGCCAGCAGGGTCTCGCCCTGGAAGCCCATCTCGGCGTGCGCGTTCACGACGCCGGTCGCGGTGTCGCCGCCGGAGTACTCGACCAGCTGGTTGTGGCTGAAGTGGTAGCTGTACTCCTGGCCGCTCAGGCGCTCGCGGTAGAACACCTTGATCGCGTCGCGGCCGACGACCCCTGGCTGGTCCTGGTGGCCGAAGCGGCCGTCCTCGGTGAAGAGCTGGGCGACGCCCTCCAGGTCGCGGTTGTCGATGACCATGCCGTAGTGGGTCACCAGGTCCTCGATCGCGGCGCGCACCTCGAGGCGGTCCAGCCGCTCCTCGACCGACAGGGACGCGGTGTCGACGGGGGTACGGGTCATCGGGCGAGCGCCGCGGCCAGGTCGAGCTCGCCCGGCTGGTGGTCGCTGCCGCGCAGCAGCAGGTCCGCGGTCAGCTCCAGGTAGTTCGCCGACTCGACGAGCGCACGCATCTTGAGGCAGGACTCCTCGGGCATCGGCTCGGCGCCGGTGCCGGCCATCGTCACGTCCAGGCGCGAGGTGTACTCGAAGGTCGCGTGCAGCGCGATGGCCTCCTTCAGGTCACGGCCCGCGGTGATCGCGCCGTGCCACGGGATGATGATCGCGATGTCCTCGTCGCCGAGCGCCGCGGCGATCGACTCGAGCGAGTCGTCGGGGGCGACGGCGGTGCGGCCGTAGAAGTAGGTGCAGAGGTTGTGCCACATCTTCGGCGGGCGGGCGAAGGCCGACTGGGCCGTGATCCAGAAGCCGTGGGTGTGCACGACCGCGGTCAGGTCGTCGCGGCGCTGGTAGATGCCCTGGTGGAAGTCGATGCCGGGGCTGACGCCGCGGCCGCCGTCGACGACCTTGCCGTCGAAGTCCATGAGGACGATGTCCTCGATGGTCATCTCCTCGAAGGCACGGTCCAGCACGTTGGTCCAGTAGAGGTCCTCACCCGGCACCCGAGCGCTGACGTGACCGCCGATGACGCCGCCGTAGCCCCGGGTCCCGAGCGCTCGACACGTCGCCAGGACGTCCTCTCGAAGTTGGGTGTCCGACATGGAACCTCCGTGGTGCTCTCAGGTGCCGAGGTAGACGGCACGCAGTCGATCTTCGTCCTCGAACTCGGCGGTGGGCCCCTCGCCGCCGCACACGCCGTTGCGCAGCACGTACACGTACTCGCAGCGGCTCAGCGCCAGCTTCGCGTTCTGCTCGACCAGCAGGACGGTCAGGCCCTCGAACACGCCGTCGAGCGAGGCGTACACCGCCTGCGCCGTGATGGGCGCCAGGCCGAGCGACATCTCGTCGAGGAGCAGGACCCGCGGCCCGTGCATCATGGCGCGCCCGATGGCGAGCATCTGCTGCTCGCCGCCCGAGAGCAGACCGGCCGCGACGCGGAAGCGCTCCTCGAGGCGCGGGAAGGTGGCGAGCACCTGCTCGGTGCGCTGGGCCATCGTCGAGCGGTGCAGGTGGGCACCGACCTTCAGGTTCTCCTCGACGGTCATCGACGGGAAGACGCGACGGCCCTCGGGCACGTGCACGATGCCGCGGTCGACGATCTGGCTCGGCTTCAGCTTCGAGATGTCCTCGTCCTCGAACATGATGCGGCCGGAGCGGCAGCGCACGAAGCCCGAGATCGCCTTCAGCAGCGTGGACTTGCCGGCGCCGTTGGCGCCGAGCATCGCGGTGCGGGTGCCCTCGGCCAGACCGAGGGTCACGCCGTGGATGACGGCCGAGCGCTTGTAGCCCAGCACGACGTCCTCGAGACGCAGCAGATCAGACACCGAGGTACGCCTCCGCGACGAGGCGGCTGTTGAGGATCTCCTCGGGGCCGCCGACGGCCAGGATCTCACCCGCGTTGAGCACGACGATGCGCTCGCTGACGCGGCGGACGAGCTCGACGTTGTGCTCGATGATGATGACGCTCGTGCCCTGCGGGCGGGTGAGGGTCAGCACGTGGTCGATCAGTGCGTCGGCCTCGTCGTGGGGCAGGCCGGCGGCGGGCTCGTCGAGCAGCAGGATGCGGGGCCGCGAGGCCAGCGCTCGTGCCACGTCGACGCGCTTCTGGATGCCGTAGGGCAGGTCGTCGACCTTGTCGTGCGCGACGTCGGCCAGGCCGAGCAGCTCGAGCAGCGCGAGCGCCTCGTCGTAGCCGTCGCGCTCCGAGCGCACGACCTTCGGCAGCCGCAGCATCTCGGCGGTCAGGCCGTAGCGGAAGAAGCGGTGGCGACCGATGAGCACGTGGTCGATCGGGGTGAGGCCCTCGTGCAGCGACAGGTTCTGGAAGGTGCGACCGACACCGGTCATGGCGCGCTTGCGGACCGACATCTTCGAGAGGTCGTCGTCGCCGAAGGTGACGGTGCCCGCCGAGCTCACGACGCCGCAGATGGCGTTGAAGAGCGTCGTCTTGCCGGCGCCGTTCGGCCCGATGAGGCCGAGCACCTCGCCCGGGGCGACCTCGAAGCTGACGTCGCGCACCGCGGTGACGCCGCCGAAGTCGACGCGCACGTCGGTGGCGGTCAGCCGGTGGCCGGGTGCGGACACGACGACCTCTCGGCCGCTCGACGTGCGCAGCACGCCACCGCCCTCGGCGTCGGCGACGATCGGTCGGTCGAGCTCGCCGAGCGCCTCGGTGACGTCCGCGACGGTCTGCGGGTCCTCGTCGTGGTCCTCGGGGTGGTAGGCCACCGAGTGGTCCTCGATCGAGACCGGCCGCGGGGTCGAGTGCTCGACCGCCGGCCGCGCACGACCGCCGCCGATCGCACGGCGGGCCAGGCCGACGGCCCGGTCCACCAGCTCGACGATGCCGCCGGGGGCGAAGATGATCACCAGCAGCAGGATGACGCCGTAGAGGATGCCCTCGTAGTCGGCGAAGGCACGGA
The DNA here is from genome assembly GCA_023423215.1 of Actinomycetes bacterium. Classification (GTDB taxonomy): domain Bacteria; phylum Actinomycetota; class Acidimicrobiia; order Acidimicrobiales; family Microtrichaceae; genus JAFAFZ01. The sequence continues at coordinate 8,838 of JAFAFZ010000214.1, read as the reverse complement.
ACTGCTCGGGCAGGCCGATCACGAACGCCGCGCCGAGCACGGCGCCCAGCAGGCGCCGCTGGCCACCGATGATCGTCATGATGACCAGGGTGATCGACAGGTCGATGCCGAAGTTGTCGGGCGCCAGGTAGGACACGGCGTGGCCGTAGAGCACGCCGCCGGCCGCGGTGAGCGCCGAGCTCATCGCGAAGGCCGCGACGCGGCGACGCTCGACCTCGATGCCGACCGAACGGGCGGCGGCGTCCGAGGTGCGCAGCGCGTGCAGCGCTCGACCGGTGCGCCCGCGCAGCAGGTTGAACACGAGGAACAACGAGATGCCGAGCACGATGACGCTCGCTCCGATGAGCGTGATCGGCGTGCCGAAGAAGAGCAGCGGGCCGACGACGATGCCGCCGCCGCCGCCGGTCACCGGGGTCCAGATGAACAGGATCTGCTGGCCCGCGAAGCCGAGCGCCAGCGTGCCGACCGCGAGCAGCAGTCCGGACAGGCGCAACGACGGCAGGCCGACGATCATGCCGACGACCACCGCCAGCACCACCGCGACGAGCAGCTCGAGCGGCAGGCCGATCTCGGAGCGGGTCGAGATGTTGGCGGCCGTGTAGGCGCCCACCGCCAGGAAGGTCGCGTGGCCGAGGGAGAGCTGGCCGCCGATGCCGACGAGCAGCACCAGGCCGACGCCGACGATGGCGTTGAGCAGGACCAGCGAGACGATGAACTGCTCGTACTGCCGCAGCCCCGAACCGACCAGGTAGACGATGCCGAGGAGCACCGTCCCGATGAACACGGGGTGGGTGACGACCGGCCGGATCTTCGACCAGATCGAGCCGCCCGCGCCGGGGGCGTCGGCGCCCGGGGTCGTCGGGGTGCTGGGGTCCAGCACGGCCTCAGGCATGCCGCACCGCCATCTTGCGGTTGAACACGCCCGAGGGGCGGGCGAGCATGGCGACCAGGATCACCAGCAGCGGCAGCATCGGGGCGATGCTCGCCGAGGTGTAGCGGATGGCCAGCGCCTCGAGCACGCCGAGCGCCAGACCGCCGACGACGGCCCCGACGCTGGAGACGAAGCCCCCGAGCACGGCGGCGGTGAAGCCCTTGATGAAGATGGGGCTCATGTAGCCGAGCTGGATGAACAGCAGCGGGCCGAAGAGCACGCCGGTGATGCCGCCGATCGCAGCGGCGATGATCCACACGGTGCGCGAGACCTGGGGCAGCTTCACGCCCTGGAGCTCGGCGGCGAACTGGTCGTCCGCGAAGGCCCGCATCGCCAGGCCGAGCCGGGTGCGCTTGAGCAGGTAGGCGAGCCCGACGAGCAGGACGACGGTGACCAGCGCGATCACGGCGTAGGTCCGGCCGACGATGACGCCGCCGACGTCGTAGTCGCCGGGAGCGATCGGCGGCAGCGACTTCACGTCCGAGCCCCACAGCAGCTGCGTGACGTTGCCGAGGATCGAGTCGATCGCGAGCGTCGCGATCACGAGGCTGAGCAGCGGCGCACCGAGCAGCGGGCGGATCGCGATGCGCTCGACGCCGAAGCCGATCAGGCCGCCGGCGGCGGTGCCGACGATGGCACCGACGACCCAGGGGGCACCCAGGTTCACGATGACCTCGAAGGCGACGTAGCCGCTCATCGCGGCCATCGTCCCCTGGGCGAAGTTCAGCGCTCGGGAGGTCTGGTAGATCAGCACGAGCGACAGCCCGACCAGCCCGTAGGCGATGCCGTTCTGCAGCCCGGAGACCAGGAGTTGGAGGAAGGCTTGCATGGTTCCCCTTGCCGTGGGGTGGGGCGGGACAGCGAGCGCACGACCCGAGGGGTCGGCGCGGACGCGGGTGCCCGCCGACGCCGCCCGGGTGGAGGCAGCGCCGACGGGCGATCCCGATCAGTCCTTGGGCGAGATCCAGTCGGTGATGGGCACCCACTTGCCGCCCTGGGCCTCGACGATCATGACCTTGTCCGAACCGTCGTGGTCGTCCTTCGAGAAGGTCTGCTCGGCGGTGATGCCGCCGGTGTCGAAGTCCTCGAGCTTCTCGATCTCGGCGATGAGCGCCTCACGGGTGGGCGTGCCGTCGATCTTCTCGAGGGCGCCGGCGGTGATCAGGCCGCCGACCCAGGACGAGAGGGCGAAGGCGCCGGGCTGGTAGCCGGGCTCGTACTTCTCGAACGCCGCCATGAACTCCTCGATGCCGGGGATGTCGGTGGCGGTCGCCGGGGCGAAGATGGCCACGGCCTGGGCGCCCTCGGCGACGTCGTCACCGGCCAGCGCGAAGGTCTGCGGGGTCACCGAGCCGGACGAGCCGTAGAACTGCACGTCCATGCCGAGCTTCTGGGCCTCGGTCATGATCTTGGCGGTCCAGACGTCCGAGCCGTGGATCACGATGTGGGTCACCCCGGCGTCCTTCATGGCCACCAGCTGCGGCTCCCACGAGGTCGCGGTGCGCTCGTACTGCTGCTCGCTCACGACCCAGTCGCCGGCAGCGCCCTCCTTGAAGCCACGCACGGCGTCCTGGCCGTCCGCGCTGTTCAGGGTGAGCAGGCCGAACTTCGGGTCACCGGTGAGCTCCTCGCCCAGGTGGTCCGAGAGGGCCTTCTCCTGCGTGTCGGCCATGGGGATGTCCATGAACACGTAGGGCTGGACCGGATCGATCATCTGCTGGGCGAGGGCGTACGGGAACAGGTACGGGACCTTCGACTGGTTGATGACCGGCAGCGCCGCCACGGCCTGCGAGCCGACGTCACCCCAGATCGCGAAGACCTCCTCCTGCTGGATGAGGTACTGGATCGCGGTGACCTTCTTCTGCAGGTCGAAGCCGTCGTCCTGGACCACGAGCTTCCAGTCACGGCCGTTGGTGCCGCCCTGCTCGTTGATCCACTTCACGAAGACCTCGGCGCCCTTCTGGCCGTCGATGCCCAGCGAGCTGGCGTTGCCCGAGGTGGGCGTCGCCATGCCGAACAGGATCTCGTCGTCGGTGACGCCTGTGCTGTCGCCAGCCTGGCCGCCACCGCCGCCACCACCACCGCCGCTGGAGGTGGTGTCGTCGGAGCTGGCGCAGGCCGCCGCCATCAGGGCGATGACCACGGTGAGCACCAGCAGCGCGCTTCTCTTCATCTTCTTCATGTGCCCCCCTGGACATCGAGTGGGTTCGGATGCCGGCGACCGTGCGGGCGCCGCCCTGACCTTCCGTGCGTGGCAGACGTCACCGCGCAAGAATCAATTCGATTGATTATCATGAATCCAACTCCATGGGAGTCGGTGTGTCAAGCAGTCAGGCGCGACCCGTGCCGAACACGGGCCGGTGCGCCTCGACCAGCAGCTCCGAGGCGTGGCCCCGGACCTCGTCCAGGTGCGCGACGCCCAGCAGGGCGAGCACCCGGTCGATCTCGGACTCGAGCAGCTCGAGCACCCTGGTGACACCGGCGGGTCCCCCGGCGGCCAGGCCGAACACGTAGGGACGGCCGAGCATGCATGCGGTGGCCCCGAGGGCGACCGCCTTCACGACGTCGCTGCCCCGGCGCACGCCACCGTCGAGCAGCACGTCGATCTGTCCGTCGACGGCGGACACGACGCCCGGCAGCGCATCCACGGCAGGGATCGCGCCGTCGAGCTGGCGACCGCCGTGGTTGGACACGACCACGCCGTCGACGCCGAAGTCGACCAGCTGCTTGGCCGCGGTGGGGTCGAGCACGCCCTTGACGATGAGCTTCCCCGACCAGATCTCACGCAGCCAGCGCAGGTCGTCCCACGTCGCCGTCGGGTTGAGCTGGCCGTTCACGTACGCGCCGAGGCGCATCGTGTCGCGTGAGCTCGCGCCCTGCTCGATGTTGGCGAAGGTGACCCCCGCCGCGCCGACGCGCAGCGCCCAGCCGGGCCGCGTGGCGACGCCGAACGCGTTGCGCACGCCGATCTTCGGCGGGATGGTCATGCCGTTGCGCAGGTCGCGCTCGCGCTGGCCGGTGACCGGCACGTCGACGGTCAGGCAGAGCGTCTCGTAGCCGAGCGCTGCGCTGCGGTGCACGAGCGACTCGGTCGCGTCGCGGTCGCGCCACAGGTAGAGCTGGATCCACAGCGCCTCGTCGGTCGCGGCGCGCACGTCCTCGACCGACACGCTCGACATCGAGGACACGGCGAACGGCACGCCGAAGTCCCCTGCGGCCGACGCCGCAGCGGCCTCGCCGTGGGGCCAGGCCAGGCCCACCAGGCCGGCGGGCGACAGCACCAGCGGCGACCGGCGCAGCGATCCCAGCACCTCGGTGTGCTGGGACCGCTCGCCGACGTCGACGAGGATCTGCGGGACGAACCACCAGCGGTCGAACCCGCTGCGGTTCCCACGGACCGTGCGCTCGTCCTCGGCGCCGCCGTCGACGAAGTCGAAGACCATCGGCGGCAGCGCACGGCGCGCCGCGGCACGCACGTCGTCGAGGGAGTGCAGCGAGGCGAGCCGCCGGGTGCGGCGTCGTTCGCTCGCGCGGTCCAGCGCCGCGATGAGCGCGTCCTGTGGAGAGCTCGGAGAGGTCATGTCGCCCGTGGTGCTCGGCGCCGCTCAGGGCAGCGGCACGTCCGGCAGCGGGTGGCGGAACAGCTTCGCCGCGTTCTCGTGGGTGATCTTGCGGATCTGCTCGGTGGAGAGGCCGGAGAACAGGTCGACCGCGGTGTCCTGCACGTTCGGCCACAGCGAGTCGGCGTGCGGGTAGTCGGTCTCGAAGAGGATGTGGTCCACCCCGACGCGGTCGATGATCGGCAGCGTGGAGCGGTCGTCCAGGATCGTGAACCAGAAGTTCCGCTGCATCACCTCGGCCGGTCGCAGCTCGGGGTCCGGCCAGGCCTGGTCGCCCGAGCCGGAGTGGTCGGTGATGTAGTCGAGCCGGTCCAGCAGCATCGGGACCCAGCCGATGCCGCCCTCGGCCAGGATCAGCTTCAGGTCCGGGAACCGCGTCAGCACGCCGGACCACAGCCACTCGGCGCAGGTCGACAGCGACATCGACGAGAAGAGCGTCGCGGCCAGCTCGAGCTGGGGCGCATCCGCGGGCATGGCGCCCAGGCCCGACGAGCCGACGTGCAGGCACACGATCGTGTCGGTCTCCTCGCACGCCGCCAGGATCGGGTCCCAGTAGTCGCTGAAGATCGACGGCATGCCGATGCGGTGCGGCTGCTCGGGCAGCGTCACGGCGGTGAAGCCGCGCGCGGCGTTGCGACGGATCTCCTCGGCGCCGACCTGCGGGTCGGCCAGCCAGGTGATGCCCATCGGGATCGAGCGGTCGGGGTACGGCTGCCACCAGTCGTCGTGCATCCAGTCGTTCCACGCGCGGGTGACCGCCAGGCCCAGCTCGGGGTCCGAGCAGCGGGCGAAGACCGAGCCGCAGAAGCCCGAGATCTGCGAGGGGAAGTTCACCGAGGCGTAGATGCCGCCCAGGTCCATGTCCCTGATCCGCTCGTCGATGTCCCAGCAGCCCTTGCGCATCTCGGCGAACGAGGTCGACTGCAGCGACCAGTCCTCCTTCGGGCGGCCGGCCACGGCGTTCAGGCCGACCTGCTCGTAGAGCACGCCGTCGAAGCTCCAGGCCTGCGCGCCGTCGTCGAGGTCGATAACCTTCGGGGCGAGGTCCGCGAACTTCTCGGGCACGCGGCCCTCGAACATCTCCGGCGGCTCGACCAGGTGGTCGTCGACGGAGATGACCGTGTAGCGGATCTCCTGCGGCTCGGGATCGGGCAGGAGCCCGTGGGTCTCGCGGCGCTCGGTGCTGGCCTGCAGCAGGTTGCCGCGCACGTCGATCTGGGTGTCGCTCATGTCGTTCCCCCTCGTGAAGGGCCGGTGTCAGCGGTCCGGTCGGAGCTTCGTTCGGTGGGGCCCGCCCGGGGGTCGAGCCTCGACTCATGAATCAGGAATACTATTATCATGAATTACTCTAATGTGCCAGGCGGCACGTCCCGCCGGGTGCTCAGGGGCGCCCGAGGAGCAGCAGGTTGTTGTACTGGGCGCCGGCACCGGCACCGGTCACGGCGGCGGTCCGGGCGCCGTCGACCTGCCCCGATGGCGCAGTGCCGCGCAGCTGTCGCACGGCCTCGATGATCTTGATCGTGGGCGCGCCCCAGCCGATGTGGGCGAAGGACATCAGCCCGCCGTCGGTGTTGAGCGGGAGGCCGCCGTCGGGACCGATGCCGGACTCGGCGAGCAGATCCGTGCCCTCGCCGTCGCCGCACAGGCCGAGGGCCTCGAGCTGGCGCACGACCTCGACCACGTTGACGTCGTAGAGCTCGAGCACGTCCAGGTCGGACGGCACGATGCCCGCCATGGCGAACGAGCGGCGTGCGGCGTCGGAGAGGATGTGACCGACCTCGTCGTAGCGCGGCGGGTCGACGTACTGCTGGCCGTGCCACTCGCACCCGCCGCCGAGCAGCTGCACGACGGGGTGCGGACCGTCCGCCGCGCGTGCGACCGAGGTCAGCACCATCGCGGCGGCACCCTCGCTGGCCAGGCACACCTCGAGCAGGCGGAACGGGCTCGCCACCATCGGCGAGGCGAGCACGTCCTCCGCGGTGTACGGGCCGCGACCGTGCATGACCGCCCCGGGGTTGACCGACCCCGCGTTGCGGATGTCCGCAGCGATCTGCGCCAACCGGGTGCGGTCGGGTCGGTACCGGTGCAGGTACTCCTGCGCGACCAGGCCGAACTGCGCCTGCGTGATCGATCCCCACGCCTCGGTGAACTCGTTCTCCGGGCGCGTGTACGACGCGACCTTGCCGCCGCCGAGCACGCCCGCCTGTCCGCCGACCACGAGCACCACGTCGGCCTGCCCCGTGACGATGGCGCCTGCGGCGTCCAGCGCCGCCGGGACGCCTTGCGGGTAGGTGTCGCCGATCCAGCGCACCGACAGGCCCAGCTGGTCGGCCCAGTCGGCCGAGCCGGGGTGGAAGACCGTGCCGCCGGGCCCGGGCCAGCGCGCGGCGATGCCGTCGACCTGGTCGACGGTCATGCCGGCGTCGTCCAGCGCCGCGAGCGCGGCCTCGACGCACGCCTCGATGGTCGAGGTCTCGAGGCGCTTCGCCATGCGGGTCATGCCGACGCCCGCGACGGCGACGGACTGCAGCGCGGCGCCGGCCGCGCGGATCGAGCTGGACGACGGCAGGGCGTCGGCCATCAGACCGCCCGCTCCCCGTCCCAGAACATCTTGCGGACCGCGGCCTTGTCGATCTTGCCGACGGCGTTCTTCGGCAGCGACTCGGCCAGGCGTACCTCTTCGGGCTGCTTGAACCGCACCAGGCCCGACTGCTCGCAGAAGCGACGCACCTCCTCCGGGTCGAGCTGCACGCCGTCCGCCGGGGCGACGACGGCGACGATGCGCTCGCCCCAGGTCGGGTCGGGCGCGCCCACCACGGCGGCCTCGAGCACGCCTGCGTACTGGTAGAGCACGTTCTCGATGTCCGTCGGCGCGATGTTCTGGCCGCCGCGGATGATCAGGTTCTTCTTGCGGTCGACGATCGACAGGAACCCCTCCGGGTTGCGCACCGCGATGTCGCCCGAGTGGATCCAGCCGTCGATCACCGCGTCCGCGGTGCGCTCGGGATCGCGGTGGTACTCGCGCATCAGGTGCGGACCGCCGAAGATGACCTCGCCCCGGTCACCCTCGGCGACGTCGTTGCCCTCGTCGTCGATGACGCGCACGTCGACCGCCAGCGACGGGCGACCGCACGAGCGCAGCAGCCACGGATCAGGACCGAGCGCACGCACGTGGTCCTCCTTGCGCAGCAGGGTCCCGATCGAGGCGATCTCGGCCATGCCGTAGAGCTGCAGGAACACCGGGCCGAAGCGGTCGACCAGCTCACCGAGGCGGTCGGGCGCGATGGGCGAGGAGCCGTAGCCGAGCGTGCCGATCGTCGCGAGGCGCGGATCGCGCGCCGGCAGCTGCGCGTGCACCCGCATGAGCTGTGTGGGCACCAGGAAGGTGTGCGTGACCGCGGACGCGGCGACGTCGTCGGCGAACGCGTCCGGCTCGAACCCGCGGTTGTCGGCGAAGCCGATGGCGGCGCCGATGACCAGGCACGGCGCCATCGTGATGTTGACGCTCGAGTTGTGCGGGATCTGGATCAGGTACCGGGTGTCGCGGGTGATCTCGTACTCGATCGCCGCGACCGTCGCGTGCTGCAGCATCGCCGAGTGGTCGAACAGCACGCCCTTGGGCCGGCCCGTGGTGCCCGAGGTGTAGACGATGCACGCGTGGTCCGTGTTGCGCGCGAGGTGCGCGACGTCGGTCGGTCGTGGTGCCCCGTCGGCCAGGACCTGCTCGTAGCCCCCCTCGCCCTCGGCGTCGATCGAGACGAGCGGGATGCCGGCCTGGGTGGCCAGCCGCCGCGCCTCGTCCTCGTACTCGACCTCGGTGATGAGCACGGCCGGTTCGGCGTTCTCGAAGATGCCGTCGAAGTCCTCGGGCTCCATGCGGAAGTTCAGCCCGACGTAGACCGCAGCGGCCTTGTGGGCGGCGACGAGCACCTCGATGACCTCGAGGCGGTTGTGCACCAGGAGCGCGACGCGGTCGCCGGGCCGGACGCCGAAGCGCTCGATCAGCGCGTTGGCGAGCCGGTCCGTGCGCTCGTCGAGCTCGGCCCAGGTGCGGCTGCGGGTCCCTCCGTCGCTCGAGACTCGGTCGAACGTGGCGAGCCCGTCGGGGTGGGAGCGTGCGTTGCGGGTGACGGCGATGCCGAGGTTCATGACGGCTCCTGTGTCGAGGTCGGGCCGGACGGGGGGGAACGCGGGTCGGCGGGCGCCGACGGGGCGGGCTCGAACGCCGGCAGGCGGCGGGTGTCGGGCGGGTGCGCGTCGATGAACCGCACCTGCACGCGCGTGCCG
>JAFAFZ010000207.1 GCA_023423215.1 Actinomycetes bacterium | reverse complement strand
GGCGAGGACCTGGCGGCCTACCAGGAGTGCCTCGCCGAGCACGGCGTCGAGCTGCCGGGACCCGACCGGATGGGCGCGCCGCCCCAGGGCCAGGCGCCGTCGGTGGAGGAGCTGCCCGAGGGCGGTCCGGCGGCCGGTGGGGGAGCGCCGGGTGGGCTGCCCGAAGGGGTCGACGCCGATGCGTTCGCCGAGGCGCAGGAAGCCTGCGCCGACCTGGCGCCCGAGGGCGGTCCCGGCATGGTCGGCGGCCCAGGCGGCGGGGCCGGGGGCGAGCAGCTCCAGGAGTACCTCGACTGCCTCGAGGAGCAGGGCGTCCAGGTCGAGCCGCCGAGCGACGCGCCGACGAGCGACGCCGACGGTTCGGGCTCGGGTCGACGACCGCCAGCCGGTGGCCTCGGTCAGCTCGACGAGTCCGATCCGGCGGTCGCCGCCTGTGCGGACCTGCGACCAGAGCTGCCGACCGGCGCGCCGGGACAGGACGGCGGCCAGAGCGGTGGCCAGTCCAGCGGCTCGTCGGGGGCGAGCGGCGACGCCGCCGGCCAGGGCGCCGACGCCAGCTGACGCCGATCGCCGTTCTCGGTCGGGTCGAGCCGGCGAACCAGGGCAGGAGTGGTCGCTGGGCGACCACATCCGCCCTGATCCAGGGTGCCCCCGTGCCCGGCGGGTGAACCAGGGCAGGAGCGGTCGCTGAGCGACCACATACGCCCTGGTTCCGCGCCGGGCGGTGAGCCGGCGCAGCGCGGCGGACCGCGACCGGGACGGGGCGCCGGTACTTTTCGGCGCGTCGATGTCGAGCACGGCTCGGCGGCTCCGTCGTCCCGTGCGAGCCGCGGTGCACGACCCCGTCACCGCACGCAGAGCACAGGAGAGACCGACGTGAAGTACATGCTGCTCATCTACGGCAACGCCGAGCTGTGGGAGTCGCTCCCGCCCGAACAGATGGAGCCGATCATCGCCGACACGAACGCGCTGCAGGCCGAGCTGCGGGCCTCGGGCGAGTTCATCGGCGCCTACGGCGTCGCGGACCAGGACGAGGCGAAGACCGTGACGCTCGTCGACGGCGCGCCGGTCGTGACCGACGGCCCCTACATCGAGGCGAAGGAGTACCTCGGCAGCTTCGACATCATCGATTGCGAGAGCTACGAGCGTGCGCTCGAGATCGCGGCCCGCATCCCCTTCGCCCGCATCGGCAAGGTCGAGGTCCGGCCGCTCATGCACGAGTCCCCCGAGAACCTCTGAGCCCGTCCGGGCGGACGAGCGGATCGGAGCGGACGACCGGATGACCGTGGACCCGTCCGACGACCGGGCCGTCGGGGACCTGCTGCGCCAGCTCGCGCCGCAGGTCCTCGGCGCGGTCGTCCGGCGCTACGGCGACTTCGACCGCTGCGAGGACGCGGTCGCCGAGGCCCTGCTGCGAGCGGCCGACACCTGGCCCCGCGACGGGATGCCCGACGACCCGCGTGCGTGGCTGGTCCGCGTCGCGTCACGCCAGGCGATCGACCGGTGGCGCAGCGACGAGGCGCGTCGTCGGCGTGAGCTCGACGACGCCGCCGCAGCGCTGGACGACGACGTGCAGCTCGGCCCGGGCGAGGGGACCGACGCCGCGGCGGACGACTCGCTGACGCTGCTGTTCCTGTGCTGCCACCCGTCGCTGTCCGAGCCCTCACAGCTGGCGCTCACCCTGCGGGCGGTCGGTGGCCTGACGACGGCAGAGATCGCGGCGGCGTTCCTGGTCCCCGAGGCCACGATGGCGCAGCGGATCAGCCGGGCGAAGCAGCGCCTCCGCGCGCAGGAGCTGCCGTTCACCCTGCCCGCGACGGGCGAGCTGGCGTCGCGGCTCGACGTCGTGCTGCACGTGCTCTACCTGATCTTCAACGAGGGCTACGCGACCTCGTCGGGCGAGTCGTTGGTGCGGGCGGACCTGACGGCCGAAGCGATCCGCCTGACCCGCCAGGTCCACCGGCAGCTCCCGGACGAGGGAGAGGTCGCCGGGCTGCTGGCACTGATGCTGCTGACCGACGCCCGTGCCGCGGCGCGCACCGCGCCGGACGGCTCGCTGGTGCCGCTCGATGAGCAGGACCGCAGCCGGTGGGACCGCGACCGGATCGACGAGGGCGTCGAGCTGGTCAGCCACGCCCTGGCGACGGCCCGGCTCGGTCCGTACCAGCTGCAGGCCGCGATCGCCGCGGTGCACGACGAGGCGCCGAGCGCCGAGGCGACCGACTGGGAGCAGATCCTGGCGCTCTACGGGCTGCTCGAGCGTGGGCTGGCGCAGCGGGGCACACCCAACCCGGTGGTCACCCTCAACCGGGCGGTCGCCGTCGCGATGGTGCACGGACCCTCGGCCGGGCTGGCGGTGCTGGACACGCTCGAGCAGGACGGGCGCGTGGCGGGCTCGCACCGGCTGCTGTCGGTGCGCGCGCACCTGCTCGAGCTGGCGGGCGAGGTCGGACCGGCACGAGCGGCGTACCTCGAGGCGGCGCGACGCACGACCAGCACGCCCGAGCAACGGCACCTGCGAAGCCGCGCGGCGCGCCTGGCGTGAGAGGATCGTCGGGCCGCCGACCACGAGAGGGCCCGTGACCGACGACCCCGACCGACCGGACGATCCGCCCGTCCCGACCGACCCGAGCGACCTCCACGACGCCGCCGTTCCCCTCGGGACCGACCGCCTGAGCGCCTGGCTGTTCGACCTGGACGGCGTCCTGACCGACAGCGCCACGGCCCACGCGCTCGCGTGGAAGGCGCTGTTCGACGAGTACCTGGAGACGCTCGACCCGCCGCAGCCGCCCTTCGACGTGCACGAGGACTACCTGCGCTACGTCGACGGTCGGCCACGGGCGGACGGCATCCGCACCTTCCTGGCCTCACGCGGCATCGTGCTCCCCGAGGCGAGCCCGGCCGAGGACCCGGACGCGCCCTCGGTGCAGCGGCTCGGCGACTCGAAGACGGCCCGCTTCGTCGCCGCGGTCGAGGCGGGCGCGGTGTCGGTCTACCCCGATGCGCTGACGCTGCTGGAGTGGCTGCACGAGCGAGGTGCCCGCTGCGCCGTCGTCTCGTCGAGCGCGAACGCCCCGATGGTGCTCGAGCACACGGGTCTGAGTCGCTTCATCGAGTTCACGATGGACGGCGCGACGGCCGCACGGCGAGGTCTGCCGGGCAAGCCGGCGCCGGACACCTTCGTCGCCGCGGCGCACGAGCTGGACGCGGATCCGGCCCACGCGGTCGTGTTCGAGGACGCCGTGGTCGGGGTACGGGCGGGCC
>JAFAFZ010000203.1 GCA_023423215.1 Actinomycetes bacterium | reverse complement strand
GGTCTGTGGCGCTACTCGCGCCACCCGAACTACTTCGGCGAGATCCTCTTCTGGTGGTCGCTGTGGCTGTTCGGGCTGTCGGCCGACCCGAGCTGGTGGTGGACGATCGTCGGTCCGATCGCGATGGTCGCGATGTTCCTCGGCGCCTCGATCCCGCTGCTCGACGCCCGCAGCCGCGAGCGTCGACCGGCCTTCGCCGAGTACGCGGACCGGACCTCGGCGCTGGTCCCGCTGCCGGTCCGCCGGCGCTGACGGCCGTCGGGTCGGCCACCCGGGCGCTGCGCTCCGTTCCGCTCAGGTCCCGTCGACCTCGAGGCGCGTGATGAAGCGGTGCAGCCGCAGCAGGTCCTCCTCGGTCACGTCGACGAAGGAGTCGATCTCTCGCAGCGCCGCCAGCACGGCCGCGTGGGAGCGGTCCTCCGCCATCTCGACGGTGGGGTCGACCGGCTCGAGTGCGGCGGGCCCCGTGCGCCGTGCGGGGTAGCGACGCCAGGCGAACAGCGCGTTGATGGCGACGGCGAGCGCCACCATCAGCGCTGCGTTCAGCGCGACCGGCACCACCACGAACCGGTAGCCGAGCGACGTGACCGCCTGGCCGCCCACCACCGCGGTCAGGGCGGTGGCACCGCCCGGCGGATGGATGAACTTGAACTGGTGCATCGCCAGGATCGTGACCGCGACCGCCAGCGCGGCGACGACCGCCGAGGTTCCGAAGAGGGTCACGCAGGTGACGCCGATCGCCGCCGCGACGACGTGCCCGGCCAACACCGGCCACGGCTGGGACAGCTGGCCGTGCGGCACGGCGAACAGCAGCACGGCGCTGGCACCCATCGACGCCACCAGGAAGGGCGCGCCCTGGCCCACGACCCGCTCGCAGATGACGTACACGATCCACATCGCGGCGAACCCGCCCAGAGCGGACACGAGCTTCTCGGTCGGGCTGACCTCGTCGAGCTCGACGCCCATCCACGCGACCAGGGCGTCCCACCAGCGATGTGCCACCTGCGCCTCCTCGGCGTGCTCGACGTCCGCTCGACATGCTGTCCCCGACTGCGGAACGGTCGCCAGATCGGCGGGGGCGTAGCCTCCGGAGCGGGCGCTCGACACGAGGAGGACGACCGATGGCAGAACCGGATGCACCACCACGTCCCGCCGCGGAGCCACGCCCGGGCGCCGACCTCGACCGCACGGCCGAGTGGGCGGACCTGCGTCGACGGCACCTGCGCCCGAAGCCGGAGCGCCCCGTGTCGTCCGCCCGCGGCGTGCACCACGTGGCGCTGCTGAGCAGCGACGTCGAGCGCACGATCGACTTCTACCAGGGGCTGCTCGAGTTCCCGCTGAGCGAGCTGTTCGAGAACCGCGACTACCGCGGGTCGACCCACTTCTTCTTCGACATCGGCATCGGCAACCAGCTCGCGTTCTTCGACCTGCCGGGCCTGGACCTCGGTCCGTACGCCGAGGTGCTGGGCGGGCTGCACCACCTGGCGATCTCGGTCGAACCCGAACGCTGGGCGCGGCTGAGGTCGAAGCTCGACGAGGCCGGCATCGAGTACGCCCACGTAGACGGCTCGTCGATCTACTTCCGCGGACCCGACGGCGAACGGCTGGAGCTGATCTCGGACCCGCTCGGCGAGATGTACGGGAGGTTCACGCTGTGAGCGCGGCGGGGCCAGAGGGTGCCGACCTGCCCGACGAGCTCAGCCTGGTGGCCGGCCTGCGCAGCACCGGCGCGGTCCGTGAGTTCGAGGATCGCCGGGTGCCGGACGAGGTCCTGGCCCGCGTGCTGGACACGGCGCGCTTCGCGCCGAACGGCGGCAACCAGCAGGCCTGGCACGTCGTGGTGGTGAAGGACCCGGAGCGGCGGCGCGGCCTGCGCGACCTGTACGTGCCCGCGTGGGTCGAGTACCTCGAGCAGCGCGCGGACGGGGTGCAGCCCTGGGCGCCGATCGGCGACGCCGCGGCCGAGGCCGTCTCGCTCGCCCGGGCGGAGGAGCGCAACCGGGCCGGTGCAGGCGACGACCCGTCGCTCGGCGACTTCGCGCGGCACCTGGACCGGGTGCCGGTGCTCGCGGTGGTGCTGGCCGACCTGCGACTGCTGGCCGCGACGGACCGCGACCTGGGCCGCTACACCCTCGTCGGCGGCGCCTCGATCTACCCGTTCGTGTGGAGCATCCTGCTGGCTGCGCACGCCGAGGGACTGGGCGGGGTGATGACGACCGTCGCGATCCGCCACGAACCCGAGCTGCGCACGCTGCTGCACGTTCCCGAGGAGCTCGCCGTCGCCGCCGTGCTGGCGATGGGCTACCCGACGGAGCGGGCGACGCGCCTGCGTCGCCGCCCCGTCGAGACGTTCACCACGATCGACACCTACGACGGCCCGGAGCTGCGCGGTCCGGACGCCTGAGCGTCCGGACCGTCACCGGTCGCGCCGGCTCAGGCCCCGTTGCCGCTCGGGGGAGTGGTGCCCGAACCGGCGGTGGCGCTCTCGCTGTCGACCGCCGTCGTCGCCACGACCTGCTGCTGGCCCTGCGCGCCCAGTGCGTTCGACAGCAGGGTCCCGACGTCGACGCCGGTGAGCGACGCCGCCATCTCCATGAGCTGCGCGACGTTGGTCGTCACCGACTTGGTCACGGACGAGGCGCCGTCGGTCGAGATGACCGTCATCTTGTCGATGGCGGCGAGCGGCTCGGAGCCGGCCCGCACGATGTCGGGCAGCGCGGCGACGACCAGGTCGGTCAACGCGGCCGAGCCGTAGCGCTCGTACGCGTCGGCCTTCTTGGACATCGCCTCGGCCTCGGCCTCGCCCCGTGCGGCGATCGCCGCGGCCTCGGCCTCGCCCTCGAGGCGCACGGCCTCGGCGATGGCGGCGC
>JAFAFZ010000172.1 GCA_023423215.1 Actinomycetes bacterium | reverse complement strand
CTCCTGCTCGGAGGTCGGCAGCGGCACGCCCCGCCCCGCCAGCCACTCGATCAGCGCGTCGCCCTCGAGCACCAGCTCCTCGTCGGTCGTCTGGTAGCGGACCGGTCCGAACAGATCGCCCTCGAGCGTGATCAGCGCCCGTTCGCAGAAGATCTCCATGCGGCGCTGGCTCGGACGCGACAGCACGTCGTGCCAGACCGACGACAGCGTGCCCGTCGCGCCGCCGGCGAAGCGGAGCAGCACGCTGACCGAGTCCTCGATGCCGTCCAAGCCGTGGTAGGTCGAGGTGTGCGCCGCGACCGAGGCCACGTCGCCGAGCAGCCACTCGAGGATGTCCACGTCGTGGATCGAGTGCTCGAGGAGCGTGCCGGACCCGGCGAGCGTGCGATCGCCGCGCCAGGTCGAGGCGTACATGCCCTGCGTCGGCAGGTACTGGTCGTCGCGGAACACCACGTTGACCACCGGCCCGGACCGCTCGTCCCGGACGAGCGATCGCACGGCGGCGAGCGCCGGCGACGTGCGCAGCACCAGGCCGACGACGTTGGGCACGCCGGAGCGCTCGACGACCTCGACCAGCTCGCCGGCCTCGGCCAGGTCGCGGCCGAGCGGCTTCTCGCAGAAGACCGGCAGCCCCGCTCCGACGACCTGGCGGACCGCGTCGAGGTGCGCCGCAGTCCACGTGCAGACGACGACCGCGTCGCTCGCCGCGAGGACCTCGTCGATCGAGTCGACGACCGCACCGCCCTCGTCCGCCACGAAGGCCTCGGCTCGTGCGCGATCCGGGTCGTGCACCGCGACGATCTCGTTCGGCTCGCTGATGAGCTGCAGCTGCATGGCGTGGTAGCGGGCGATGAACCCCGCACCGAGGAACCCGATCTTCACGGTCACGGCCGCGGAGGCTACCGGCTGGGCCCGTCGGCACGGTGCGGGCGGTGCGCGGGCGCTCGCTAGCTTCTGGGGCGCGGGCGGCCGGACCGGACGGCGGCCCGGGAACGGGAGCCGAACGCGATGCCGACCACCTTCGGGGTGCACACCGGACCTGCCGACACGACGGTCGACGAGCTGCTCTCGTTGTGGCGCCGCATCGAGGAGCTGCCCTTCGGGTGGATCTCGATCTGGGACCACTTCTACGCGGCGACGGGGCGCTCGACGAACTGCCTCGACGCCGTCGTGATGCACACCGCGCTGGCGATGACGACCACCCGCGTGCGCTGCGGATCGCTCGTCTACTGCGCGGGCTACCGACACCCCGGCGTGCTCGCGAACGCCATGGCGGCCATCGACCACCTCTCGGGCGGGCGCTGCGAGTTCGGGATCGGCGCCGGCTGGCTCCGCGACGAGTACGCCGCGTACGGGATCCCGTTCCCCCGCGCGGGCGAGCGTCTCGACCTGATGGAGGAGTCGCTCCGCTGCGTGCGAGGCCTCCTGCGCAACCCGTCGTTCTCGTTCGAGGGGCGTCACGTCACGCTCGACGCGGCGGTGTGCGAGCCGCGGCCGGTGCAGCCCGCGCTCCCGATCTGGGTGGGCGGGGCCGGTGAGCGCCGGACCCTGCGCCTGGCGGCCGAGCTGGCGGACGGCTGGAACGTCCCGTTCATCGCCCCCGAGGAGTTCGCCCGCAAGCGCGAGGTCCTGCACGCGCACTGCGCCGACCTCGGCCGGGACCCCGACGAGATCACCTGCTCGATCAACCTGGGCGTCGCGCCGGACGAGGCGTCGCTCCAGCGCCAGTTCGGCGACATCGCCGACTTCGTCCGGCCCGGCGTGCTGCTCGGCTCGACCGCGCAGATCGTCGACCGGATCGGTCGGTACGTCGACGCCGGGGCGGAGCAGATCAACGTCGCCCTGCGTGCGCCCTTCGAGCTCGAGGCGCTCGAGCACCTGGCGGGTGCCATCGACGGGTTCGGCGGCGCCTGATGGAGCAGCCCCCACCGGGCGACGGCGTCGAGTGGCGCCTGGACCCCCTGACCCGGCGACCCACCGTCGTCGTCGCCGCACGACAGGAGCGGCCCAACCTGCCGACGAGCGGCTGCCCCTTCTGCCCGGGCGGGCTCGAGTCGCCGGAGCCCTACGACGTGCGGTGGTTCCCGAACCGCTGGCCCGCCCTGCCCGACGAGCGGTGCGAGGTCGTGCTCTACACCTCGACCCACGACGCGCAGTTCTGGACGCTCGGCGTCGACGGCGCACGCCGCGTCGTGGACCTGTGGGCCGAGCGGACCGCCGAGCTCGGTGCACGCGACGACGTCGAGTACGTGCTCGTGTTCGAGAACCGCGGCGCCGAGGTGGGCGCGACCATCCCGCACCCACACGGCCAGATCTACGCGTTCGAGCACGTGCCGCCGGCACCGCTCGCCGAGCTCCTCGACGGGGTGCTCGCGCCCGACCGCATCGATCCCGACCTCGTCGTCGGCCGCCACGGCGACTGGCTGACGTGGGTGCCCGACGCAGCCGTGTACCCCTACGAGCTGCGTCTCGCGCCCCTCGGCGACGTGGGGGCGCTGACCGACGACGGGTGCGACCGCGACGGCCTGGCCGCGTCGCTGGTCGACGCGCTCGCACGGCTGGACCAGCTCTTCGACGCGCCGATGCCGTACATGCTCTGGATCCACCAACGGCCCACCGACGGCCGCGACTGGCCCGAGCACCGCCTGCACGTGCACCTCACGCCGATGCTGCGTCGCGCCGGGACGCCGCGCTACGTCGCCGCCGCCGAGCTGGGCGCCGGGGTGTTCTTCAACCCGGTGCGACCGGTCGACGCCGCCGCTGCGCTGCGCGAGCAGGAGGGCGCCGGGTGAGCGGCACCGGGGTCCGCGCGTTCGCGCCGGGGCGGGTGAACCTGATCGGCGACCACACCGACTACCTGGGCGGGCTCGCGATGCCGATGGCGGTGCGGCTGGGCACCACGATCACCGCCGAGCGGCGCGGCGCGGCGATCGAGCTGCGCTCGGACGTCGAGGACCTGCCGCTGCGCGTCGAGCTGCCCGTGCCCGACGCCGCCGCGGTGACGCCGCCGTGGGGTCGCTACGTCGCCGGCGTCGCGCAGGAGCTCGGCGCGTCCGACGGACTGGTCGGGTCGGTCGCCACGACGCTGCCGATCGGCAGCGGCCTGTCGTCCAGCGCCGCGCTCGAGGTCGCCGCTGCGCTCGCGCTCGGTGCGACCGGCGACCCGGCCGAGGTCGCTGCGCTGTGCCAGCGGGCCGAGCAGGCCGCCACGGGCATGCCGTGCGGGATCATGGACCAGCTGGCCATCACCTCCGGCGTCGCCGGCCACGCGCTCCTGCTGGACTGCGCCACGCTCGAGCTGCGACCGGTCCCGGTCCCCGACGCCGCGCGCTGCTGGGTGGTGCACTCCGGCCAGCACCGCGAGCT
>JAFAFZ010000141.1 GCA_023423215.1 Actinomycetes bacterium | reverse complement strand
CCGGTGTACGACGCCGCCGACAAGGTCGCCGTCGTCACCGGCGCCGGCAGCGGCATCGGACGGGGCATGGCCCTGCGCTTCGCGGCGCGGGGCATGCGCCTGTCCTTGAGCGACGTCGAGGCCGACGCGCTCGCCGAGACGGTCCGGCTCGTCCGCGACCAGCACCCGACCGACTGCCACTCGGCGACGCTCGACGTCACCGACGGGGCCGCGGTCGCCGAGCACGCGGACGAGGTCTTCGCCCGGTTCGGCCAGGTCGACCTGCTCTGCAACAACGCCGGCGTCTTCGTCGGCGGGCTGCTCTGGGAGCGCTCGGACGAGGACCTGGCCTTCGCGCTCGGCGTCAACGTCTACGGGATCCTCCACGGTGTGCGCTCCTTCGTCCCGCGCATGATCGAACGCGGCGTCGAGGCGCACGTCGTCAACACGGTCTCGGTCGCCGGCGTGCTCGGCTCACCCTTCGCCGGCCCCTACGGCATCTCGAAGTTCGCGGCGTTCGCGGCCACCGAGTCCCTGGCCGGCGACCTGCGCGCGACCGGATCGCCGGTGCGTGCCCACGCGCTGTGCCCCGGCAACATCCGCACCGCCATCGCCACGTCGGAGCGCCACCGTCCCGCCGCGCTGGCGTCCGAGCGCACCGCGGACCAGGACTTCGTCGAGCAGATCCTGGCCGACACCGTGGCCGCGGGCATCGAACCCGAGCAGGTCGCGGACCAGGTGCTCGACGCGCTCGGCCGACCCGACGAGTTCCTGATCCTGACGCACCCGGGCTTCGCCGAGCAGCTGGCCGAACGCGGCGCCACCCTGGCCCGGCTGCAGCTGCCCGACGTCCCACGCTTCGACTGACGCAGCAGGTGCGCCGGCAGCTCGGCGGACCTCGTCGGCGTCAGGTCGGATCGGTGCGAGCGCTCTGCTCGACGAACTGCCGCTGCCCCTGGTCCAGGACCCAGTCGTGTCCCCACTCGACCATCGGCCGGGCGACCCGTCCGACGCCGCGGAGCAGCGGGTTCGCGGGCGCCAGGTGCGAACGCAGGCGGGCGGTGCAGCCGCCGTCCGCGCGCTCGTCGACGCGCAGCTCGGCCTCACCACGGATGTCGCCGGACACGGTCGAGAGGATCCGGTCGTCCTCGACCGTGAGGTGCAACCGGAACCGCACGACGTAGGGCAGCGGCGGCGCCACCTCGCAACGCCACCGGGCGCCGTCCACCAGCCCCTGCCCCGGATCGAAGCGACGCAGCCAGGGCCACCAGCGCTCGTACTGGTCGACCTGGGAGATGCGTGCCCAGAGCGCAGGCGCCGGCTCGTCGAAGTCCCAGCGCCGGTCCGAGTCGAAGCCGATCGGCATGGCTCCACCCTGACAGCACCCCGGCGGCACGTCACCCCCCCCGCCCGCGCCGGCCGGCGATCGGCGGCACGGGTCACGGCTCGGCCTGCGGGAGCCCGGTCGCCGACTGGCTACGCTGCCCCGTCCGATGGACGTCCCCGCCGACCTGCCGACGCCGCACCACGACCCGGTGGTCCGGGCGTTCCGCGTCGTGGCGCTCGTCGAGGCGGCCTCGTACCTGTGCCTGCTGGCGGCCTCGATCGCCCGCCGCACGACCGACGGCCCCGACCTGGTCCCGATCGTCGGGCTCGGGCACGGCCTGGTCTTCCTCGTGTACCTGGCCCTCGCGCTGGCGGCGCGTGACCGACTGGGGTGGCACCTGCGCACGACGCTGTTCGTCGTGGTCGCCGCGGTGATCCCGCTCGGTGGCCTGGTCGTCGCACGCCAGGTCGCGCGCCAGGAGCTGCGCTGAGCACGTCGCCTAGGATCCGCACGTGGAAGAGATCCCGGACGGCGAGGTGCTCTGGCGCTTCGACACCGACTTCCTCGGCTCCAACTGGACCTGCATCTGGGGCCGCGGCTGCAAGGGCATCCTGGACCACCCGGCCGAGTCGCTCGGCCAGGGCTGCTGCTCGGTCGGCGCCGAGCTCGTCGAGGACGAGGCCGCGACCACCTCGGTGCTGGCGGGGTACCTGGACCCCGAGCACTTCCAGTTCCACGAGGAGGCCCGCACCGGGGGCGTGTTCAGCGACGAGACCGCGACCAACACCCGGGTCGTCGACGGCGCCTGCATCTTCCTGAACCGCCCCGGCTTCGCCGGCGGCGAGGGGTGCGCCCTGCACCTGGCGGCCCTGCGCGACGGCGAGTCACCGATCGACTGGAAGCCGTCGGTGTGCTGGCAGCTCCCCGTGCGCGTCGAGTGGGCGCTCCAGGAGGACGGCACCGAGATCGCCACCGTGCGGGGTTGGCGCCGCTCCGACTGGGGCGACGACGGCGAGTCGATGGCGTGGTGCTGCACCGAGGGACCCGAGGCGTACGTCGGCGACCGCCCCGTGATCGAGTCCCTCGCCGAGGAGCTCGACGAGATCGTCGGCCACACCGTCTTCGTCGAGCTGCGGCGGCGCATGGACCCGGCGCCGTCAGCGACGGACGAGGCGTCCCGCGGCCAGCTCATCGACGACCCCGCCTGAGGGCGGCCGGACGGCGTGTCGTCCCGCTCCCGCCCGTCGGGTCGAAGCGACGGACGGCCCGGCACAGCGGGATCGCCAGGACCAGCGGCCCGAGCAGCCAGAGCGGACGCTGCGCCCACCAGTCGCCGTCGATGCGGGCGGTGACCTCGAGGCCGGCGGACGCGGCGAGCGCCCAGAAGGCGACGTAGGCGAGCAGGTGCCAGGCGTAGACGGTCATCGACCAGTCGCCCGCACGACGGAGCAGCCCCCGTCGCCGGTGTGCCACCCGTTCGAGCCACGGGGTGCACAGCGAGAGCAGGCCGAGCTGCCCGATGGCGAGCAGGACCACCATGACCGTCGGCGGACCCATGTTCGAGAGCCGGTGGCCGTCCAGCCCGACCATCGCGGCCGGGTACGGCCCGAGCCACGCCACGGTGGCCAGCGCCGAGTAGCCGCCGAGCGTGACGGCGATCCGGACCCGACGCGGCGCGGCCCGCAGTCGATCGAGGTGGAACCCGAGCTGGTGCACGGTCGACCACACCAGGCAGAACGCGAGGAGCCCCGTCGCCGCCCCGCCGACCCCGACGCCGATGCGGACGACGTCGACCGTCGCGGCCGCCGCCAGCCCGAGCAGGACCGCGCCGACGCCGAGGCGGGTGTGGGCGCGGCGCGCCAGCGGGGCCACGGCGATGCACACCAGGTAGGTCGCCAGGAACCACATCGGCGACACGACCAGCAGCACCGCCCGCACCAGGTCCCCACGCCCGGCGACGTGCGCCGCGACCGCCGCCAGCACGGCGATCGAGAGCAGCGGCAGGACCGGCACCAGCAGCCGACGTGTGCGCTTGCGCCAGAACTCGACCGTGGGTGTCGTGTCCCGGGCGTGCAACGCCCCGCCCACGACGAAGAAGGCGGGCATCACCTGCAGCACCCACGTCAGCAGCCACAGCCCCGGCGTCGCGGCGACGGGGTTGCCGACGTGGGGGCCGTCGTCGGCCCACCGCACGCTGGTGAAGATCCAGTGCCACAGCACGACGACGACGAGCGCGCCGGTTCGCACCAGGTCGAGCAGGGGATCGCGCCGGCGTGTCGGAGCCGGCGAGGTCTCGCCCGTCCCGCCGACGACCAGGGTCGAGTCGTGCATCGTGTCCTCCATCCGTCCGGGCGGGGTGCCCGTCGCGGCCGACGTCGCCGGCCGCCTCCCACGATCGAGGACCCACGAGATCGGCGACATCGGCGCGATCCCCCAGATCCGGGTGGGGGTCCCCCGACCCGTCCGTGACGACGTCGATTCGAGCGATCGGCGTCGGCGTGGGATCGTGGCCCGGACGACGGCACGATGGAGTGGCCGCACACGACCCTGGAGCCACCCGATGAGCGAGACCACCACCACCGAGGACCCGGGTGGCTTCGCGGACCTCGGGCTGCGCCCCGAGCTGCTCGGTGCCCTGGACGCCCTCGGCTACGAGGAGCCGACGCCGATCCAGCGCGAGGCGATCCCGCCGCTGCTGCAGGGACGCGACCTGCTCGGCCAGGCGGCCACCGGCACGGGCAAGACCGCGGCGTTCGCGCTGCCGCTGCTCGAGCGGGCGATGGAGCGCAGCGGTGGCTCGAGTCCGGTCGGACTCGTCCTCGTCCCG
This sequence comes from Actinomycetes bacterium, assembly GCA_023423215.1. Classification (GTDB taxonomy): domain Bacteria; phylum Actinomycetota; class Acidimicrobiia; order Acidimicrobiales; family Microtrichaceae; genus JAFAFZ01. The sequence goes on along the minus strand of JAFAFZ010000141.1, from coordinate 309 downwards.
ACGCGCGAGCTGGCGATGCAGGTGTCCGAGGCCGTGCACCGCTACGGGCGCGGCGCGGGCATCCGCGTCGTGCCGGTCTTCGGCGGACAGCCGATCGGTCGGCAGATCGACGCGCTCCGACGTGGCGTCGACATCGTGGTCGCGACCCCGGGCCGTGCGATCGACCACGTCAACCGGCGGACGGTCTCGTTCGACGAGCTCTCGACCGTGGTGCTCGACGAGGCCGACGAGATGCTCGACATGGGCTTCGCCGAGGACATCGAGCAGCTCTTCGAGGCCACGCCGGAGCAGCGCCAGACGGTCCTGTTC
>JAFAFZ010000078.1 GCA_023423215.1 Actinomycetes bacterium | reverse complement strand
CCGCGGAGCCGAAGTGGTACGGGGCGCCGCGCCCGCCGAAGGCGAAGCGACCGTCCGCGGTGCGCTGGCCGTAGATCAGCAGGTGGCGGCCGTCGGTGAAGGTCTCGCGGTCCACGAGCCCGATCTCCTCCCACGCCTCCTCGGGCAGCGGCTCGGTGGCGACCATCAGCGAGTAGAGCGGGATCACCTCCCTCGCCCGGTCGGGCAGGGTCGGGGTGTAGCCCTCGGTGCAGCGCAGCACGACCGGCGCGTGCACGACGCCGTGGTCGGTGCGGACCCGGCCCGGTGACAGCTCGACGGCCCGGGAGCCCTCGTGGATCGTGGTCCCGGCGCCCTCGACCGCGTGCGCCAGGCCACGGACGAGCCGACCCGGGTGCACCGCGGCGCAGTGCGGCGTGAACGCTGCGCCGGCCGGCGGGGCGCCGTCGATGGTCGCCATGCGCACGCGGTCGCGCACCTCGTGACCGGTCAGCCAGCGCACGTCCGACTCGTCGAACCCCCACGCCCGGTCGTGCGCGACCTGCTCGCGCAGGCGCGGCACGTGCGCCGGGTTCGTCGCGATCGACAGCGTGCCGCCGTGCGCCCAGCCGACGTCGAGTCCGAGCTCGTCGACGACGCGCCCGACCTCGTGCACCGTGTCGATCATCGCCCGGTGCTGCGCGATCGCTGCGTCCCTCCCGGCCCCGGACGCGAGCTGGTCGAGCGATGCGGGGAACAACGCCGAGCACCAGCCACCGTTGCGACCCGAGGCCCCGAAGCCGCAGATCTCGGACTCGAGCACGACGACGCGGCACGTCGGGTCGAGGCGACGCAGGTACCACGCCGTCCACAGGCCGGTCAGCCCGCCGCCGACGATCGCGACGTCCGCGTGCAGGTCGCCCGGCAGCGAGGGCCGCGGCGAGAGGTCGTCACCGCAGGTGTCGAGCCAGAGGCTGCGGCTGCGGTACCGCTCGACGAGCTCGCTGGACGCGCTCACGTGGACGCCGCGCCGCCGGACGCCGTACTCAGCGCGCGAGCTCGGCGGCGAACTCCGCGAAGGCGTGCACGTAGCGGTCGATGTCCGCGTCCGTGTGCTGCACCGACAGCGTCCACTGCTCCTCGTCGCCCGGGGTCATGAACACGCCGCGGTTGATCATCCACGGGTAGCTCGCCTCGTAGATGGTGATGTCGGTGTCCAGGAAGTCGCGGTAGTTCGTGAGCGGCTCGGGCCGGTACGACACGCAGCCCTTGCACCCCAGGTCGACCGTGTGGGCCGGCAGCCGGTACTCGTCGATGACCGCCTGGATCCCGCCGGCGAGGCGAGCGCCGAGGTGGTCGAAGTGCGCGTACGCGTCCGAGGTCAGCACCTTGGTCAGCGTCGCCAGGCCCGCTGCCACCGACAGCGGGTTGCCGTTGTAGGTGCCCTGGTGCGCGGCGCCGTGGTTGATCTCGTCCATCAGGTCCGCGCGGCCGCCGAACGCACCCAGCGGGGTCCCGCCGCCGATCGACTTGGCCCAGCACGACAGGTCCGCCTGCACGCCGAAGCGCTGCTGGGCGCCGCCCTCGGCGATGGTGCCGCCGCACTTCACCTCGTCGAAGATCAGCACGACGCCGTAGCGGGTGCAGAGCTCCCGCACCGCCTCGAGGTAGCCCGGCTGGGGCACCACGATGCCGATGTTCATCATCACCGGCTCCATGATGAGCGCGGCGATCGAGTCACCCTCGGCCTGCAGCAGCCGCTCGAGCGCGGGCGCGTCGTTGAACGGCACGACGCGGATCCACTCGGCCATGCCGGCGGGCACCCCCTTGGACTTCGGCGTCGCGACCGGCGCGTCGCGCCCGCCCATGACGTCCGCCCCGGGCAGCACCGAGTACATGAGCTGGTCGACGTGGCCGTGGTACGAGCCCTCGATCTTGGCGATGACGTCACGCCCCGTCGCGGCCCGCGCCAGGCGGATCGCGGTGCTCGTCGACTCGGTGCCCGAGTTGGTGAAGCGCACCTGGTCGACCGAGAAGCGGCGGCACAGCTCCTCGGCCAGCGCGACGGTCTTCTCGACGGTCACGGCGAAGTGGCTGCCGTTCTGCGCGGCCTCGGTGATCGCCTCGACCACGACGGGGTGTGCGTGGCCGACCGCCATCGTGCCGAAGCCGTTGTGGAAGTCGATGTAGTCGTTCCCGTCGACGTCCCAGACCTCGGCGCCCTTGCCGCGGCTGAGGTACACGGGGTACGGGTCGCCGAGCTGGAAGCTCGAGGCGACGCCGCCGGGCATCGAGCGGACGGCCCGTTCGTAGAGCGCCTTCGACGCGGTCGTGCGGTCGAGCAGCTGCGGCATCTCGACCGCAGCGATCTCGCCGGCGCGTGCGCTGAAGCAAGAGGTGGGGTGCTGGCTCATGGTCGCTCCATCATCGGGATCGGGCGGTGTCGTGGCCGGAGTCGGGCGCTCACCACTTGACCATCACGTGCTTGAGCTCGGTGTAGTGCTCCACCGCGTACTGGCTCATGTCCTTGCCGTAGCCCGACTGCGTGAAGCCGCCGTGGGGCATCTCGGGCACGAGCGGGATGTGGTCGTTCACCCACACCGTGCCGAAGCGCAGGCGGGCGCTCGCCTCCATCGCGGTGCCGACCGACTCGGTGAACACCGAGGCCGCCAGGCCGTAGTCGACGTCGTTCGCCATCTGGATCGCGCCGTCCAGGCTGCCGGCGCGCTGGACCGTGACGACCGGGCCGAACACCTCGTTCTGCACGATCTCGGCGCCCTGCTCGACGCCGATCAGCACCGACGGCTCGAAGTAGAACCCGTCGCCCGCACGCACACCACCGCCCGTGACGGCGGTGGCGCCCCCGGCGAGCGCGCGGTCGACGAACCCCTCGACGCGGGACCGCTGCGACGCGGAGATCACCGGGCCCAGCTCGGTGCCCTCGTCGCCGGTCGGGCCGACGACGAGGGAGCGGGCGGCCTCGGCGATCGCGTCGACGGCGTCGTCGTGCACCCGGGCGCCCGCGATGACTCGCGTGGCGGCGGTGCAGTCCTGACCTGCGTTCCAGAAGGAGCCGACCTTGATCGCCTCGGCGACCTTGGCGACGTCCGCGTCGTCGAACACGACGACGGGTGCCTTGCCGCCCAGCTCGAGGTGCACCCGCTTGAGCGAGTCGGCGGCAGCGCGGGCGATCGCCTTGCCGGTGCCGACCGAGCCCGTCAGCGAGATCATGTCGACGAGCGGGTGCGTCGTCAGCGAGACGCCGGCCGGTTCGCCGTCACCGCACACCACGTTGAACACGCCGGGCGGGAAGACGTCGGCGGCGAGCTCGGCCAGGAGCAGCGACGACATGGGCGTCAGCTCGGACGGCTTGAGCACGACCGTGCAGCCCGCGGCGAGCGCTGGACCGATCTTCCACGCCGCCATCATCAGCGGGTAGTTCCAGGGCGAGATCGAGGCGATGACCCCGACCGGCTCGCGGCGCAGCATCGAGGTGAAGCCCTCCATGTACTCCCCCGCCGCCTGCGTCTCCATCGTGCGCGCCGCGCCGGCGAAGAACCGGAAGCAGTCCGCCGACATCGCGATCTCGTCGCCGGTCGCGCTGATCGGCTTGCCGCCGTTGAGCGACTCGACCGCGATCAGGTCGTCCGCGTTGGCCTCGACGACGTCGGCCAGCGCGAGCAGCGCGGTCGCACGCTCGAGCGGCGTCGTGCGACCCCAGCTGGCGAACGCACGCGACGCGGCCTGCACCGCGGCGTCGACGTCGTTCGCGTCGGACTCCGGCGCACGGAAGATGGTCTCGCCGGTCGACGGGTCGACCACGTCGGTCGTCGCGCCCGACGCCGACGGTCGCCAGCCCCCGTCGATGAAGTTCTCGTTGCGAACATCTCGGATCGCCACCACGGCCTCCGTCGAACTCGTAAGTTGCTGTGTTGCGTGCGGATGACTCTTCTGTTTCGACCCTACGCACAGAAGTGAATCGTTGCCATAGTGTCACGCGACCACGGATTCCGTCGTCAAGGGAAAGGTTCGCCACGAATGACCCAGAGCGGCACCGACGACACGACCACGGCGGAACCTCCGTCGGGAACGGTGGGCGAGAGCGCCACGCCGGTCATCCGGCTCGAGCGCGTCGCCAAGCGCTTCGGTGACTACGTGGCGGTCGAGTCGGCGGACTTCGACATCGCCGAGGGCGAGTTCTTCTCGATGCTCGGCCCGTCGGGCTGCGGCAAGACGACGACGCTGCGCATGATCGCCGGCTTCGAGCAGCCCAGCTCCGGGCGCATCCTCCTGCACGGCGAGGACGTGTCGCGCACGCCCCCCTACAAGCGCGACGTGAACACGGTGTTCCAGAACTACGCGCTGTTCCCGCACATGAGCGTGTTCGACAACGTCGCCTTCGGCCTGCGCAACCGTCGCACGCCGGCGAAGGTGGTCGAGCAGCGGGTCAACGAGCTGCTCGAGGTGGTGCGCCTGCCCGAGTTCGCGCAGCGCCGGCCCTCGCAGCTCTCCGGCGGCCAGCAGCAGCGCATCGCGCTGGCCCGTGCCCTGGTGAACCTGCCGAAGGCGCTGCTGCTCGACGAGCCGCTCGG
>JAFAFZ010000105.1 GCA_023423215.1 Actinomycetes bacterium | reverse complement strand
CCCTCGCCCGCTGAGCGGCGCGCCGCGGGCTCAGTCCGCCAGCGCCGCGTGCTCGAGCACCAGCGCGGCCGACTCGCGCAGGCAGGCGAGCGTCTCGCTGAGCGCGCGGTCCTGGCCGAACCGCTCGACGAGCGACACCGTCGGCACGAGCGACTCGGCGCGGTCGAACGCCTCGCCGACCACTGCGACCACCGGGACGTCGAACGCGGCGCCCAGCTCGGTGACCCCGCCGACCACCTTGCCGTCGAAGGACTCCGCGTCCAGGAAGCCCTCGCCGGTGACGAGCAGGTCCGCGGCCTCGGCCGCCTCGTCCAGCCCGACCAGGTCGGAGACGAGCTCGAAGCCCGGCACCAACGTCGCACCGACGCACGCGAGCCCACCCGCCAGGCCGCCGGCCGCGCCGCCGCCCTCGAGGTCCGCGACCCGCGTGCCGTAGTCGTCCTCGTAGACCTGCACGAGCCGTTCGAGGCGACGCTCGAGCAGCTGCACCTGCGCCGGGGTCGCACCCTTCTGCGGCGCGAACACGCGGGCGGCGTCGACGAACGGCAGGCGCACGTCGCACGCGACCTCGAGGCGCACGCCACGCAGGCGGGGCACCGGGTACAGCGCCCTCAGCGCCCCGAGCCCGCCGTCGGTGGTGGCGGACCCGCCGACGCCGACGACGATCTCCTTCGCGCCGGCATCGAGGGCGGCGGCGATCAGCTCGCCCGTGCCGTAGGTCGATGCAGCGACCGGGTCGTTGCCCTCGGCGCCACCGAGCAGCGCGAGCCCCGAGGCGCGAGCCATCTCGATCACGGCGCGACGGTTGACCAGGCGCCACTCCGCCTCGACCGGGTCGCCCAGCGGCCCCGTCACCGTCGTCGAGCGGTTGGGGCCGCCCAGCACGTCGAGCAGGCCCTCGCCGCCGTCCGCGAGCGGCAGGCGGACGACCTCGTGGCCCAGGTCGGCGAACCCGTCCGCGAGGGCATCGGCGGCAGCGGCCGCCGTGGCCGTCCCCCTGAACTTGTCCGGCGCCACGACGATCCGCACGGACGACGAGCCTACGGCGTCGGCCCGGGCGCCCGGCTCCGTGGTCGGCGGATGACGGGACCACCCCTAGGGTGGTCCCCCATGTCGTCGAGCCCCCCACGCCCGGTCGTCATCGTGTCCAACCGTGGTCCGCTGAGCTACCGGCTCGTGGACGGCGAGCTCGTCGGACGCCGTGGCGCCGGCGGACTCGTGTGCGGCCTGGCCCCCCTGGTCGAGGAGGGCCGCGCCACCTGGATCGCCGCCGCCATGAGCGAGGGCGACCGGCTCGCCGCCGCGTCCGGCGCCCCCGTCACGGCCGACGGGCTCTCGGTGCAGCTGCTCGCGCTCGACCCCGAGGACCACCGCCTGGCCTACGACGTCGTGTCGAACGAGACGTTGTGGTTCGTGCACCACGGCCTGTTCGACCTGACCCGTTCCCCTGCCTTCGACGACGACTGGTGGTCGGCGTGGCAGGCGTACCGCCGCGTCAACGAGGCCTTCGCGCTCGCGGTGTGCGACTCGGCGCCCGAGGGCGCCGTCGTGCTGGTCCAGGACTACCACCTGACGCTGCTCGCGCCGACGGTGACCTCCAGGCGTCCCGACCTGACGCTCGTGCACTTCCACCACACGCCCTTCGCCGGGCCGGACACCCTGCGCGTGCTGCCGCCGGCCGCGCGCGACGAGATGCTGTCGTCGCTCGCCGCGCACCACGCGTGCGGGTTCCACACCCGCGACTGGGCGTCCAACTACGTCGACGCCGTCGAGCGCTGGCTGCCGGCCGACGGCGCGGCGACGGCATCGGTCTTCACCTCCTCGCTGTCCACCGATCCCGACGACATCCGGGCGACGGCGACGTCGGAGGAGTGCGACCGCCAGTTCCGGGCCCTCGACGCGGCGCTCGGCGACCGCCGGTTGCTCGTACGGGTCGACCGCATGGAGCTGTCGAAGAACATCGTGCGCGGCTTCGACGCCTTCGACCTGCTGCTCGAGCGCCGAGAGGACCTGCGCGGTCGGGTCACGTTCCTGGCCTGCTGCTACCCGTCACGCGAGAGCGTGCCCGCCTACGCCCGGTACCGCGCGGAGGTCGAGGCGGCTGCGTCCCGCGTGAACGAGCGGTGGGGCGACGCCGACTGGCAGCCGGTGCTGCTCGAGACCGACGACGACTACCCCCGCTCGGTCGCCGCGCTGCGGCGCTACGACGTGCTGCTCGTCAACCCGATCCGCGACGGGCTCAACCTGGTCGCCAAGGAGGGCCCGCTCGTGAACGAGCGCGCCGGTCAGCTGGTGCTCTCGACCGAGGCCGGTGCCTGGGCCGAGCTGGGCACGGCGGCGTTCGGCGTCAGCCCGTTCGACCTGGTCGACACGGCGGACGCCATCGCGCGGGCGCTGGACGAGCCCGACGAGGCACGCGGACCCCGGGCGGCCGACCTGCGACGGCTGGTGTCGCTGCGCACCCCGGCCGACTGGCTCGAGGAGCAGATCGCCGCCGCCGACTGAGCGGAAGGTCGGCGCGACGGGTGCGGAAGCACCCGCCAGGACATGTCGTTCCGCACCCGGTTCGGCAGGGTCGGCGTGCGGGTCAGCTGGAGGCTGCTGCCGCGTCGGCAAGGCGGGCCAGCAGCTCGAGGACCTGCTCGGGTCCACGCACCAGCAGATCGGCCCGGGCGGCGAGCGCGGGCGCCGTCTCCTCGCTGCCGGCCACGACCCGGAGCGTCGTGCGCCCGGTGAGCTCGAGACGGTCGAGCGCGTCGAAGGCCGGCAGGTCGCCGACGTCATCGCCCAGGTAGACGACGGTGCCCTTGCTTCCCTGGGCGAGCCGCAGCAGCGCAGAGCCCTTGTCCTCGTCGATCGGCGGGTGCAGCTC
>JAFAFZ010000015.1 GCA_023423215.1 Actinomycetes bacterium | reverse complement strand
GGCCGAGGCCACCGAGGCCGAGGCCGTCCACGAGGGAGCGGCTTCGCCCGGGGCGGGCGGGTCCTCCGGTCCGGGCCTGGTCGCCGGCGTGCTCTCGATCGGCCTGCCGATCGCGGTGCTCGTGCTGCCGTGGCTCGCCTGGAAGCTCGACTACTACGGAGAGGTCCTGCCCAACACCTTCTTCGCCAAGTCGGCCGGCAACCCGATCGTGCCGCCGCTCTACGGCATCTTCTACCTGCTCACCTTCTTCTTCTCGTACGCCGCGTTCCTGCTGATCGGGCGCTTCCGCCGCTTGCGCCGGAGCCTGTTCGCGGTCCCGGGCATGGCCCAGGCACTGGTGGTGGTGCCGGTCTGGTTCCTCTACATCTGCGTCGTCGGCGGGGACTTCATGGAGTTCCGCTTCATGGTGCCGATCATCCCGGTCCTGGCGATGGTCGCCGCGTACCTCGTCGACCCGTACCGCCGGGTCGCCACGCAGGTCCTGCTGATCGGCGTGCTGCTGACGTTCTCGGGACTGCACCGGGTCATGCCGACGATCGTGCCGTACCCGGTGCTGACCTTCACCGAGCTGAGCCACTGGCCGAACGAGTCGACGACGACGTGGAAGGGCAAGGGCGAGCTGCTGGCACGTGAGTTCCCCGGCGGCCCCGACGTCGAGGGCCAGCCGGTGCTCGCCGTCGCGCCGCTCGGCGTGCTGCCGTACTTCGCGGACCTCGAGACGATCGACATGCTCGGCCTGACCGACCCCTACATCGCACGCAACGGGTACTCGATCGAGCCGTACTACCCGGGCCACGTGCGCATGGCGCCGGTCGACTACCTCGTCGACCGCGGCGTGAACCTGGTGCTGGCCCAGCCCGGGTCCGAGGAGCACGATCCCGACCGCACCTCGTACCGCCTGAGCGAGCTGACCTTCCTGTGGCCGAGCGTCGACCTGCGCGACCTGCCCGACTCTGCGCAGGTCATCGAGATCCCCCAGGTCGACGGCAACGACTGGCTCGTGATCTACCTGGAGCAGAACGACAAGGTGGACGCAGCGATCGAGCGCCACGGGTGGCGGGTGCTGCCGATCGACCACGAGTGCCGCGCCGAGGACCTCGAGATCGTCGATCCGTCGGCGCCGCTCGCCGGCCTGACGAACGGCCTGACCGAGCTGATCAGCCGCCGCACCTGCCCCGACCTCTGACCGGGCCCCGAGCTCGGGGACCGCACAGCCGGCGAGCGTCCGACCGCACACCCCTGGCTTTCGTTGCTCCTGAGGCCCGCATCCGGGCCTGGACCGCAACGAAAGGTCGCTCGACGTAGCGGCCGCAGCTTTCGTTGCTCCTGAGGCCCGCATCCGGGCCTGGACGGCAACGAAAGGCCCATCGACGGAGCGGTCAGGTGACCTCGCGGCCGGAGGTGCCCGAGACGCCGGGCTCGGCGAAGCGCTGCTTCAGGCGCATCGCCGGCTTCTCGACCAGGTGGTGCGCGAGCTGCACCGATGCGTAGAGCAGCGGGAAGTACAGCAGCAGTGCCAGGGCCTCGGCCTTCTTGCCGACCGTCTCGATGAGCAGCACGCCGAGCGGCACGTGGATCAGGTACACCGCGTAGCTGCGGATGCCGACCCAGGTGAACGCCTTGAAGGACAGGAACCGGCCGAGCCAGTGGTCGGGGCAGCGCACGAGCGTCAGCAGGATGACCGCCGTGCAGGCGGCGACGATGCTGAACCCGAACTCGCCCCAGTACAGGCCGTCGCGCAGCGAGCCGCCCTCGGGCAGCAGGAAGTCCACGTGCACGCCGAACGGCCGCGCCGCGAAGGTCCCGATGAAGATCACGGCCGCCATCACGACGGCGGCGCCGCTGGTGGCCCAGCGCATGTTGCGCTCGGTGCGCGGCGCCCAGTCCGTCGGCATGCGGGCGTTCAGGAAGGCGAGCACGACGCCGAGCAGCAGCGAGTCGGGTCGCTGGTACCAGGCGAACACCGGGCCGACGTGGCCGGTCAGGCGGGCGATGCCGATGAACGCCCACGCCGCCAGGAACACGACCATCAGCTGGGTGATCCAGCGGCGCCGCAGCACGAACAGCACGACGAGCACGCCGAACAGGTAGAAGTGCTCCTCGACCGACAGCGACCACAGGTGCAGCAGCGGACGGATCGTGTGGTCGCCGCCGCCGACCAGCTCGGAGTGCACCGGGTGCACCACGTGGTACATGTACGTGCCGCCGGCGATCACGTCGCTGATGGTCTTGTCGAGCAGGTCCTGCTGGTCGAAGACCAGGTCCACGGCGACGACCGCGAGCAGCGTGCCGATCAGCACCACGTAGAGCAGCGGCAGCAGTCGCAGCGCACGTCGCGAGTAGAAGCGCCGCAGGCTGACCCTGCCGGAGCGGCGGTCCTCCTCGAGCAGCAGCGTGGTGATGAGGAAGCCGCTGACGACGAAGAACACGTCGACCATCGACGCGAGCGAGGCGAACGGCCGGAAGCTGGCGTGCACCAGGATCACGAGGATCATCGCCATGCCGCGCAGGCCGTCCAGGGGCGGCGAGTAGCCGAGCTTGTTCGCGTTCGAGATGAAGCGCGTGTTGACCGGCGCCGGCCCGTCCCCCGTCTGGACGTTCTCCTCCGTCACGCAGCCCCCCGACCCGCCTCCGTCACCGACGCGCGCCCCGTGTCCCTCCGGTGCGTGCCCGACGCCCCGCTCCGCAGCCGCTGAGGGCGGCGGTCGGGGGATGATCGCCCCACACGGCCAGCGGGTCAACCCCGCGACCGCTGCTGTCCGTGACCTTCGACTGGTGAGTGGTCGGGACCGGCGTCGATCCGGTGACCTTCCGCTTTTCAGGCGGACGCTCTGCCAACTGAGCTACCCGACCCGGCAGGGGTGCGGCGACCGGGAGGACCCGGCTGCTGCACCTCTGATCGGTCGTCGCTCCCCACCGGGGTGGGGGTCGACTCTGGCGGTCCCGACGGGATTTGAACCCGCGACCTCCGGCTTGACAGGCCGGCGTGCACTCCTGGCTGCACCACGGGACCACGAACTTGCTGGATGGAATGTGTAGCGCGTACCCCCAACGGGATTCGAACCCGTGTTACCTGCGTGAAAGGCAGGCGTCCTAGGCCGCTGGACGATGGGGGCTCCTGCCCCGGTGAGGGCTTGGGAACAATAGCAGTCGCTCCGAGTGGGTCCAAAGGAGG
>JAFAFZ010000635.1 GCA_023423215.1 Actinomycetes bacterium | reverse complement strand
ATCCCGAGGTGTTCGTCATCGGAGACCTGGCGGCGGCGACCGACGGCGACGGGCAGTTGCTGCCGCAGGTCGCACCCGTGGCCATGCAGGCCGGCGTGCACACCGCCGCGTCGATCCGGGCGCACCTGGCGGGGGAGGGCACGACGCCGTTCCGCTACCGCGACAAGGGCTCGATGGCGACGATCGGACGCCATGCCGCGGTGGCCGAGCTCCCGGGCGGCATCCGCCTGGGTGGCACCCCCGGGTGGCTCGCCTGGCTCGCGCTGCACCTCGTCATGCTCGTCGGCTTCCGCAACCGGGTGAACGTGCTCGTGAACTGGGCGTGGAGCTACCTGACCTACGACCGCGCCTCGCGGCTGATCCTCGACCCGCCCACTCCGCTCGAGCCCGGGCGCCCACGCGTCAAGGGCGGAGGAGTGTCAGATCCGCCCCTTCCGAGACGGCGAGCGGGCCGCCCACCGACGTGAACCGGCCGCCCTGCGTGAGTGGGGTGCCGGCCCGTCACCCGCGCCCGGCGGCGCCGCTACCGTTGGTGCCTTCCCACCCGATCGGAAGTGAGCACCCGATGCCCAGCCTGACCTTCGACGGCGAGACCCACGGCGAGATCCTCGTCAAGGTGCGCCGCTGGCTCGCCTCGGTCGAGGGCGAGGAGACCGGCAACCTCACGACGGTCGAGGCGGTCAACCAGGGCGCCGAGCTGACGAAGGAGGCGCTGCGCATCATCGCCAGCTCCGCCCCCGAGCCGATCGCCCAGTCCGACGTCGTCAAGGGCCTGACGAACATGGGCTACAAGGTCACCGACGCGACGAAGGACGCCGTCGTGTCCGGGCTGGACTCGATCGAGGAGGCGACCGGCGGCGGCGTCGTGCACCAGGCCACGAAGGCCGCCGGCAAGGTCGTGTACCAGATGAACGCGACCGTGGCCCGCCAGCTGCTGCGCTCGATCCGCAGCTGATCACGGCCGCCGTCACGGCCCGCCCGAAGATCCTGGCCGTCCCCCGGCGCCGCCTAGACTGCTCCCTTTCCTGAACGCCGGAACCGTCCGGCTGGCTGGTCCCCGGGCGCACCGCACCCGGGTCGAAGAGGGTGACCGTGGCAGAGATCGAGATCGGCATGGGCAAGTCCGGGCGTCGGGGGTACGCCCTCGACGAGGTCGCCATCGTCCCGAGCCGACGCACCCGCGACGCCGACGACGTCGACACGACCTGGCAGGTCGACGCCTACGCCTTCGACGTGCCCGTCATCGCCGCCGCGATGGACGGCGTCACCAGCCCCGACACGGCCGTCGAGCTGGGCCGGCTCGGGGGAGCGGGCGCGCTGCACCTGGAAGGGCTGTGGTGCCGCCACGAGGACCCGAGCGCGGCGCTGGCCGCGCTGGCCCAGGTCGACGAGCAGGACGCCGTGGCCCGCCTGCGGGAGCTGTACTCGGCACCGGTGCAGCCCGAGCTCATCGGCGAGCGCGTCGCGCAGATCCGCGACGGCGGGGCGACGGTGGTCGTCGCGGTCAGCCCGGCCCACACCGAGTCGCTGCTGCCCCACATCACGAAGGCCGAGCCGGACCTGCTGGTCATCCAGGGCACGGTCACCTCGGCCGAGCACGTGTCCGAGGGCGCTCACGAGCCGCTGGACCTGAAGCACCTGGTCCGTCGCCTCGAGGTCCCCGTCCTGGTGGGCGGGTGCGCCAGCTACCAGGCGGCGCTCCACCTGATGCGCACCGGTGCGGCCGGCATCCTCGTCGGCGTCGGCCCCGGCATCACCTCGACCACCAACCGCGTGCTCGGCGTCGGCAACCCGCAGGCCACCGCCATCGCGGACGCCCGCGCCGCACGGATGCGCCACCTGGACGAGACGGGCGTCTACGTGCACGTCATCGCGGACGGCGGCATGCACACGGGCGGCGACATCGCGAAGGCGATCGTCTGCGGCGCGGACGGCGTCATGCTCGGCTCGCCCCTCGCCCGTGCGACCGAGGCCCCGGCCGGCGGTGCGATCTGGTCCATGTCGACCTTCCACTCCCGCCTGCCGCGGGGCCGCCTGCGCAAGGTGTCGCCCGTCGGCTCGCTCGAGCAGATCCTGTCGGGCCCGTCCGACCGCGCGGACGGCCGGACGAACCTGATCGGCGCGCTGCGCAAGTCGATGGCGGTCACCGGCCACGGCAGCCTGAAGGAGCTGCAGAAGGCCGACCTGATGGTGACCGCACCGCCCACCGTCCGACCGGGAGCGCAGTGATGTCCGACGCCACGCCCGAACCGGACGACACCGTGGGCTCCGACGACCTGGCGATGATCGACCCCACCGGTGAGTCGCACCGCCTCGTCCCCGAGCTGGCCGCGACCACGCCGGACGAGCGCGTGCTCGTCGTGGACTTCGGCGCCCAGTACTCGCAGCTCATCGCCCGCCGCGTGCGAGAGGCGAAGGTCTACTCCGAGATCGTGCCGAGCTCGCTCTCCGCGGCCGAGTTCGCGGCGCGGGAGCCCAGCGCCATCATCTTCTCCGGCGGTCCGAAGTCGGTCCACGTCGAGGGCGCGCCTGCGATCGACCCCGGCGTGTACGACCTGGGCGTGCCGATCCTGGGCATCTGCTACGGCGCCCAGCTCATCGCCCAGCAGCTCGGCGGCACCGTCGCCCGCGGCGGCTCCGGCGAGTACGGACGCACCGTGATGGACCGCGTCGTCGGCGCCGAGTCCGTGCTGCTCACCGACGACCTGCCCGAGTCGCAGGACGTGTGGATGAGCCACTTCGACGCGGTCACCGAGGTGCCGGAGGGGTTCGTCGCGACCGCCTCGTCCCCGGGCGCCGCGGTCGCCGTGCTCGAGGACCCCGAGCGCCGCATCTACGGGGTGCAGTACCACCCCGAGGTCGCCCACACGCCGCACGGGCAGCGCGTCATCGAGCGCTTCCTGCACGACCTGGCGGGGCTGTCGTCCGAGTGGACGATGGAGAACTTCGTCGAGACCTCGGTCGAGGCGATCCGCGCCCAGGTCGGCACCGGCCGTGCCATCTGCGGGCTGTCCGGCGGCGTCGACTCCGCCGTCGCCGCGGCGCTGGTGCACCGCGCGATCGGCTCGCAGCTCACCTGCGTGTTCGTCGACACCGGGCTGATGCGCAAGGACGAGGGCGACCAGGTGGTCGAGACGTTCCGCCGCCACCAGGGCATGGAGCTCATCCACGTCCGCGCGGCGGACCGGTTCTTCGAGCGCCTCGCCGGCCTGACCGACCCAGAGGACAAGCGCAAGGCCATCGGCGAGCTGTTCATCCGCGTCTTCGAGGATGCACGCGGCGGTGTCGAGGACGCCAGGTTCCTGGTCCAGGGCACGCTCTACCCGGACGTGATCGAGTCGGGCACCGCCCACGCCGCGACCATCAAGAGCCACCACAACGTGGGTGGGCTGCCCGAGGACCTGGACTTCGACCTGGTCGAGCCGCTGCGGTCGCTCTTCAAGGACGAGGTCCGCGCGGTGGGCTCCGAGCTCGGCCTGCCCGACGAGATCGTCTGGCGCCAGCCGTTCCCCGGACCGGGCCTGGGCGTGCGGATCATCGGCGAGGTCACGCCCGACAAGGTCGAGGTGCTGCAGGAGGCCGACGCGATCGTGCGCGAGGAGCTGCGCCTCGCCGGGCTCGAGCGCGACATCTGGCAGTCGTTCGCCGTGCTGCCCGACATCCGCACGGTCGGCGTGATGGGCGACGAGCGCACCTACGGCTACCCGGTCATCATCCGGGCGGTGACCAGCGAGGACGCCATGACGGCGGACTGGGCGCGCATCCCCTACGACGTGCTCGAGTCGATGGCCTCTCGCATCATCAACGAGGTCGCCGGGGTGAACCGCGTGGCGTACGACATCACGTCGAAGCCGCCGGGCACCATCGAGTGGGAGTGAGCCCGAGCTCCGCGAGGTCGGCTCGGGCCGTCGGTCAGGTCCACCTCCGGGCCTGAGCGACACGTCGAGCCGGAGCGAGCACCGGTTCTCCTCCCGAGCGGTCGGTGAGGTCCACATCTGGGCCTGAGCGACACGTCGAGCCGGAGCGAGCACGTCGCTGGGAGTGAGCGCGCGTCGTTCGCGCGTGGCGCAACGGTTCGGTCTGGGAGTCAGATCCCTACGGGCGCTTGGCGAATCGACCCTCGTTCGAGCGCGGACCGCAACCTGTTTGTAACAATTTCGGCGACGTGGTTGACTGTTCGCCGTCTATGCGCCGCCCTCACGCCCGTCACCGCCTCCTCTCCGTCGCCGTCGCTGCGGCCGTGCTCGTCGGCTTCGTCACCTCGGGTGGTGGCGCCGGTGCGCAGAGCGTCGAGAGCCTGCAGGAGAAGGCGGCCAAGGTCGCCGCTGAGCTCGAGCGGCTCCAGGAGCGCTCCGACCAGCTCAACGAGCAGTACCTCCAGACGCAGGAGGACGTGGCCGAGCTGCAGGCGCAGCAGGCCGAGAACGCCGCCGCGGTCGACGCGGCCCGTGACCAGCTCGAGACCAGCCGGGCGCAGGCGCCCGGCTACCTGGTCGAGGCGTACGTCGGCGCCGGCGCCCACGACCAGCTCGCGTTCGGCAACGCGAACCCGAACGAGGCCGTCAACCAGCAGGTGCTGCTCGAGGTCCTCAAGGGCGACCGCGAGGCGCTGGCGAACGGCTACCGCGCCGACGAGCAGGACCTCGCGGCGAAGGCCACGGCGCTCGAGCGCTCCAACGCCGAGCTGACCGCCCGACAGGCCGAGCAGGCCTCGGTCGTCGACGAGCTCGAGTCGAGCGTGACCGAGCAGCAGCAGCTGCTCGAGAGCACCAAGGGCGAGCTCGCCGCCGCCGTGAAGGCAGAGCAGGAG
>JAFAFZ010000611.1 GCA_023423215.1 Actinomycetes bacterium | reverse complement strand
GCACGGGCCCCACGGCCGCGGTGCCGATCCGCGCGAACACGTCACGGACCGACGAGCCCGACAGCGACGCGGCCTTGCTCGCCGCAGGCCACGCGACCGTCTCCTTCCTGCGGGGCCTGGACGCGATGTCGCCCTCGCCCGTCGCCGACCTCCACGCCTGAGGCCGCGGCGGTCAGCCGTCAGCCGTCGGTGATCGGTGCGGCGGTCACGGCGGCGTCCGCCGCGCGGCCTGCGCGCGGTCGCGGCACGACCATCGGCGTGCCGCAGAGCGGATCGGCGATGACCTCGCAGTCCAGGCCGAACACCTCGTGCACGTGTGCGGCGGTGATGACCTCGGTCGGGCTGCCCTCGGCCACGATGCGGCCGGCCTTCATGGCGACCAGGTGGTCGGCGTAGCGGCAGGCCAGGTTCAGGTCGTGCAGCACGATGACGACGGTGCGGCCCTCGTGCTCGTTCAGGTCCGCCAGCAGGTCGAGCACCTCGATCTGGTGTGCCAGGTCCAGGTAGGTGGTCGGCTCGTCCAGCAGCATCAGCGGCGTGCCCTGCGCCAGCGCGAGCGCGATCCAGACCCGCTGGCGCTGGCCGCCCGAGAGCTCGTCGACCGAGCGCTCGGCCAGGTCCGTGGTGTTGGTCGCCGCCATGGCCGAGGCGACCACGGCCTCGTCCTCCTTCGACCACTGCCGGAACCAGCGCTGGTGCGGGTAGCGGCCGCGGGCGACCAGGTCGGCGACGGTGATGCCCTCGGGCGCGGTCGGGCTCTGGGGCAGGATGCCGAGGCGCGTGGCGATCTGCTTCGTCGAGAGCCGGTGCACGTCGTCGCCGTCGAGCAGCACGGTGCCGGCCTTCGGCGACAGCAAGCGCGCCAGGCCGCGCAGCAGCGTGGACTTGCCGCACGCGTTGGCGCCGACGATCACGGTGACCTTGCCGGCCGGGATGCGCACCGAGAGGTCCTCGACGATGACGCGCTGGTCGTACGCCAGCCGCAGGTGGTCCGCGGCGAGGGGGCTGTCGGCGGTCGTCGTGGTGTCGACGGGGGAGTGGGTGGTCATCAGCCTCGTCCGATCCGGTTGCCTCGGGCCAAGAGGTAGAGCAGGAAGGGCGCGCCGAGCACGCCGGTGATGATGCCGACGGGCAGCTCCGTCGGCGCGAAGAGCCGACGTGCCACCAGGTCGGAGGCGATCAGCAGGAAGGCGCCGACCGCGGCGGCCGGCAGCAGCCCGACCGTGCGCACGCCGGTGAGCCGCTTCGCGATCTGCGGGGCCACGAGCGACACGAACACGATCGGCCCGGCCGCTGCGGTCGCCAGGGCCGCGAGCAGCACGCCGATGAGCATCATGACGGCCTGCGTGCGGTGCACCGCAGTGCCCAGGCCGATCGCGGTGTCCGAGCCGAGCTCGAGCATGCGGAGCTGGCGCGACAGTGCGACGGCCAGGGGGACCAGGACGATCGTCGCGATCAGCACCGGCCGCAGGTCCGACCAGCTTCGGCCGTTCAGGCTGCCGACGAGCCACACGGCCGCCCGGGTCGCGTCGTTCAGCTCGGCCTTGGCCAGCAGGTAGTTGGTGAGCGCCCGGCCGATCGCGCTGATGCCGATGCCGATCAGCACCAGCCGGTAGCCGCTGATGCCCGAGCGGTACGACAGCAGGTAGACGAGCGCCGCCGCACCGATGCCGCCGGCGAGGGCGCCGAGGGTGACCTGGCTCGATGTGCCGTGCCACAGGATGATGACGGCAGCGGCCGTGGCCGCTGCGCCGGAGTTGATGCCGATGACGTCCGGGCTGGCGAGCGGGTTGTCGGCGATGCGCTGGAAGAGCGCGCCCGCGACGCCGAACGCCGCGCCGACCGTGACGCCGAGGAGCGCACGGGGCAGGCGGAGCTCGCGCACGATGAAGACGCTGCCGCCCTCGCCGCCGCCGAGCAGGACCTCGACGACGTTGCGGATCGGCACCGAGAAGTCGCCCACCGAGATCGACCACGCGAACACGACGGCCGTCAGCGCGACGATGACCGCGGTGACGACGATCGCCCTCGGGTCGGTCCGCAGCGAGATGCCCAGGCGCTCGGAGCGCAGCACGAGCTCGCCGGGCAGGCGCACGCGACGACGCGGAGCGGGTTCCTCGGGCGCGGCAGGAGCGGCCTCGACGCGATCGGTCGTCGGCGCGCTCACAGCGACGTCAGCTTCCGTCGACGGATCAGCACGATGAAGAACGGCGCGCCGATCACGGCGGTCATGACGCCGACCTGCACCTCGCCGGGGCGGGTGATGATGCGGCCGACGATGTCGGCGAGCAGCAGCAGGATCGGCCCGAGCACGGCGGACCAGGCGAGGATCCAGCGGTAGTCGGGCCCGCAGATCGCGCGTGCGATGTGGGGGATCACCAGGCCCACGAAGACGATGGGGCCGGCACCCGCCGTCGCGGCGCCGCAGAGCACCACGACGGTGAGCGCGCTGATGCCCCGCTGGAGGTGCACGCGCTGTCCGAGGGAGCGGGCGACGTCCTCGCCCAGCGCGAGGGTGTTGAGCGGGCGTCCCAACAGGAGCGCGACGACGACGCCGACGGCGATGAACGGGACGACGGCGGTGACGATGTCGCCGTCGCGGCCGGCGATCGAGCCGACGGCCCAGAAGCGGAAGACGTCGAGCGTCTCGGTGTTGGCGAGCAGGATGCCCTGGGTGAACGACAGCAGGAGCGTCGACATGGCCGACCCCGCGAGCGCGAGCTTGACGGGTGTCGCGCCGCCACGGCCGATCGCGCCGAGCGCGTAGACGGCGAAGCTGGCCACGCCGGCCCCGACGAACGAGAACCAGACGAAGCCGCTCGGGCTGCTGACGCCGAACACGCTGATCGCGATGACGACGGCGAGCGCGGCGCCGGCCGAGATGCCGAGGATGCCCGGATCGGCCAGAGGGTTGCGCGTCAGGCCCTGCATGACGGCACCGGCCAGGCCGAGCGCCATGCCGACGCCCAGTCCCAGGACGGTCCGGGGGACGCGCAGGCTGCGCACGATGACGTGGTCGTTGGACGAGTCGGCGTCCACGAGCGCCTGCCACACCGTGTGCAGCGGGATCTGCCGGGTGCCGAACGCGATGGACGCCGCCACGATCACGAGCAGCACGAGCACGCCGACCACCAGGCCGGCGCCGCGCGTCCTGTTGCGGTCGAGCAGGCCGGGCCGGCGCCGGCCCTCGCCGGCGCCGGCACCCGTGCGTCGGACCCCGTCGACGCGGTCGACGATGTCGGTCATCGACCGCTGCTCACCCGATGACCGGCTGTGCCTCGGCGAGCGAGGCGGCGAGCTCCTCCATCACCTGGGCCGAGTAGCCGTAGCCGAGCGCGAGGGGGATCTGCCACGAGATGAGCTGATCGGCCTCGACCGCCGGCAGCGCCTTCGCGTTGGCGGGCATCGTGGCGACGATCTCCTCGGGGGTGCCGCCGCGGGCGTCGCCCATGATGACGTCGGCCGGGTACATGCCGACCTCTTCCCAGCTGAGGGTGTGCCAGAACAGCTCGTCGGTGTCGGGGTCGATGAGCGGCACGCCGAGCGACTGGAAGTAGCTCAGGTCCGCGTAGCCGCTGGGCACCGCGACGTAGAACTGCTCGGTGGTGCCCGAGGCGGCCATCACCTTCAGGTCGGACTTGGACTCGGAGACGGTGCGGAGCTCCTCGGAGGCGGCGGTGAACGCCGCCCGTGCGGCGACGACCTGCTCGGACTCGGTGTCCGCGCCCAGGGCGATGGCGAGCTCGTCGACCTCTTCCAGGACCTCGTCGAGCGGTCGGCCGGCGACGTTGATGGCGATGATCGGCGCGATCTGGCGGACCTGCTCGAGATCCGCGTCGTCGATGCCCCAGTACGTGCCCTCCTCGAAGGAGGGGGTGATGATCACGTCGGGCTGGAGCGACGCGAGCTGCTCCAGGTTGATCTCGCCGTACACCTCGCCGAGCGAGGTGAAGTCCTCGGGCGACGCCAGGCCGATCGAGGGGTCGGCCGAGCCGTCGGGCGAGCGGAGCAGCCCGAAGGTGCCGTCCGCGACGATGCCCAGCTCCCACAGACCACCGGCGACGGTCGTCTCGGCGACGATCGTCTCGGGCGGGGCGTCCAGCGTGACCTCCTCGCCGAAGCTGTCGGTCCAGGTCCAGCTGCCCTCGGCCGCCTCGTCGCCGCCCGAGGAGCCCTCGACCGCTCCCTCGTCGGAGCCGGAGCAGGCGGCGGCGAACAGTGCGAGCAGTGCCACCAGGGCCAGTGTCAGCCGAGTGGCACGGTGGCGGGTGGGAGAGCTGGGGGGCATGTGACGGGGTCCTCGGGTCGGGGA
>JAFAFZ010000602.1 GCA_023423215.1 Actinomycetes bacterium | reverse complement strand
GGGGTGGTGCGGGTCCACGACGGCCCGCTCGCTCGCCCTCGGTGCCGGGTCGCTGCTCACATCGACAGTCTGGCAGCCGACGGGAACCCGTCCGACCGGCGTGCACCGGTCGGCGACCTTCTATCTGACACGCTGGCGCACGTCCCGCACGGCCCGAGGAGCGACCGACGATGGTGATGGCAGAACGACCCGAGGTGCGCACCGCGACGGCGCCGATCGCCGCGGTGGACGTCGTCGGGCTCGCCCAGCAGATGACGAACGCGCTGATCCGCGTGCCCTTCCGCTCACCGCTGCGCGGACCGTCGACTCGCCTGGCCAACCTGGGGCAGACCATCACGCGTGAAGCGGTGCGCACGTTCATGGGCTACTCTTCGAGCCTGCCCATCGAGGAGTTCCGCTCGATCGAGCTGGCGCTCGACCTGCTCTCGAAGGTCGCGCTGGCCCCCGTGGTCGCGCTCGAGGGCGTCGAGTCGACCGAGACCGAGATCGCCGGGGTGCCGGGCATCTGGTACCGACCCAAGGGCGTCGAGCCGGTGGCGCGCATCCTCTACCTGCACGGCGGCGGCTACGTCGGCACCAGCCCCAACATGTACGCGTTCTTCACCGCCCGGCTGGCGGCGACGACGCAGTGCGAGGTGTTCGTGGCGGACTACCGCCTCGCCCCCGAGTTCCCCTTCCCGGCCGGCCTGCACGACGCCGTCGCGGTGCTCGAGGCCTGGCTGGCCGAGGGCAACGACCGCCGCACGCTCTTCGTCGCGGGCGACTCCGGCGGCGGCGGCCTGGCCGCGTCGCTGGTGTTCGAGTCCGAGGCCGCGCACCTGCCGAAGCTCGGCGGGCTGATCCTGTTCTCGCCCGAGATCGACCTGCGCCTGGACCACCCGTCGGTGACGGACAACGCCGACAAGGACATCCTGCCGTGGAACATCCCGACCTCGGCCTACCTGCACGGCGAGGCCGCTTCGGCCGCCGCGGTGTCCGCCCTCGACCAGGACGTTGCGACGTGGCCGCCGGTGTACCTGGCGTGGGGCGAGGACGAGATGTTCCGCGACTCGATCCGCGTGCTCAAGCAGCACCTGGAGCTGGCCGGCGTGCCCGTCAGCGGTGCCGAGGCACCGTGCATGTTCCACGTGTACCCGATCCTGATGCCGTGGGCGGACCTGAGCCGCAAGGTCTACGGCGAGGTCGGCGACTTCGTGCGCCAGCGCATCACGCAGGCCTCGAACGACCGCACGACGCGGCGCCTCGAGGCCGGCGCGCCCGAGGAGACCGCCTGATCCGGAGGTGCTGACCGCCGCGGGCCCGCTCGCGGCGTGCCACGAGCTCCGGGCGAGGCCGCACAATCCTGAAGTCGGCGTCTGCTCGGCCGATGGAGGGAGCGTGACGACCCCGCACCCTCGACCGACGGCGCACGCCCCCGTGCGCAGGGCGGTCCCCGTCGCCGTAGCAGCACGCGCACGACGGTCGCGCGCCGCCGCGACGAGCCTGGCCGTGCTGGCGCTCTGCCTCGGCCTCTGGTCCGCCACGCCGGCCGCCGCCCAGCAGGACGACGACACCGAGACGACCTCGCCCGGCGAACGTGCGCCGACCCGTGGACCCGTCGACACGACGGCGACGACGCGCGCCGAGGAGCACCTGGACCTGCTCGGCGACCTGGTGCGCGGGGTGCCGCTCGTGCAGGGCGACTTCGCCGACCCGTACGCGCTGTCCGAGCCCGAGGCGATCTACGTCTACGCCACGAACACGGTGCACGCGAACGTCCCGGTCCTGGAGCTGCCGAAGGGAGAGGACGTCGACGCGCGATACCTCGGTGACGCGCTGCCCGAGCTGCCGTCCTGGACGGTGAAGGGCTTCCAGTGGGCGCCCGCGGTGTGGGCCCGCCCGGACGGCACGTTCGTCCTGTACTACGTGACGCCCTCGAGCGGAGCGCCCGGCAACCGGGGGTGCATCTCCCGTGCGACGAGCGACGATCCGGCGGGTCCGTTCACCGACGACTCGACCTCGGCCTTCATCTGCCCCCTCGAGCTGGGCGGCGCGATCGACCCGAGCGTGGTCGTCGACGACGACGGCACGCCGTACCTGCTCTGGAAGAGCGACGGGAACTGCTGCGACCTGCCGACCGTGCTCCACTCGCAGCGGCTCAGCCGGGACGGGCTCTCGGTCGCGGGCGACGCCGTGCCGCTCGTGCACGCCACCCAGTCGTGGGAGGGCGACCTGGTCGAGGCCCCGTCGATGGTCCGCCGGGGCGACACCCACTACCTCTTCTACTCGGCGAACGACTGGGACTCGACCGACTACGCGATCGGCGTCGCCGAGTGCGAGTCGATCCAGGGTCCGTGCCACAAGCCGTCCGACGAGCCGTGGATGCACTCCTCGCCGTACTCGCTCGGTCCCGGGGGCGAGGAGTTCTTCCAGCCACCCGGCTCGACCGACATCTGGATGGTCCACCACGGGTGGCTGCCGCACCAGGCGGGCACGACGGACGGCGAACGCCGCCTGTACCTGGACCGCGTCTCGTTCCACGGCGGCGACACGCTGCCCAGCCGGTCGAACGACGAGGCGGTGGCCGAGGCGCTGGTCGAGGACACCGCGTTCCTGGCGCTGCTGGTCGGCCTCGGCGTCGGCCTGGTGCTCGTGGTCGGCGTGCTGGTCGGCCGCCGCAGGACGCGCCGCGCCAGCGACTGAGGCCCCTCGCTCCGGCCGACCCCACCCCGAGGAGCCGAACCCGCCGAACCGGCCGCCCCCTCCCCCCGAACCGGCCGATCGACCGGACGCATCGTCCGTTCGGCCGATGTGGACCGCCCTCGCTGACGCACAGACTGCTGGCCGGTGAGGGGGCTGACGATCTACCTGACGGTGCTGAGCATCGGCGCCGCCGCGGCCGGCGTCCTGGCCGCGTGCGCAGGTCGGCGTGACCGACCGCCGCGCCTCGTGCGCCTGGTGGGCGGCCTGGCGGCCTCGGCG
>JAFAFZ010000487.1 GCA_023423215.1 Actinomycetes bacterium | reverse complement strand
CGTTCGCCGGCACCGACTACGAGTTCTCGACCGACGTCGAGCTGACCGGCTCGCTCGAGCAGTTCTCGGACGAGGGGCTGACCTCGGCGCTCGGCGGGCTGCCGCTGGCGCGCACGCCCGAGGAGCTCGCGGCGCTGGAGGCGGACGACCCCGAGACGGCGACGCTGTCGCTCCGGGTCCGGCTGCCCGGGGGCACCTCGACGTCGAGCGGGACGATCGATGACGGGACCGCCGCATGGAGCTTCCCCGTGACCGGCGGCGCCGCGACGTCCGAGACCGCCACGGCGGGCTCGAGCGTGTCGCAGCGCACGCCGGTGGTGGTCATGGCCGTCGGTGGCCTGCTCCTCGTGCTCGGGCTGGTCGCGGCCGGCGTGGCGCTGCTCCGCCGCCGCTGAGCCGCGCTCCGGTGGATGCGCCTCGATCGGGTCGCCCGCCCCGGTCCCGGGTCACCGTCGCTGTCGGTGCCCACCCGTAGGGTGCACCGCATGGCCCGGACACGCACCGTCTTCCGCTGCATGAGCTGCGGCGCCGACGCGCCGAAGTGGTCGGGGCGCTGCGCCGGCTGCGGCGACTGGAACACCCTCGCGGAAGAGCTGGACACGCCCGGCCCGCTCGCGGCCTCCGGTGGCCTGGCGCCCAGCGCGCCGGTGCCCATCACCGCCGTGCGCTCCCAGGACGGCAAGCCGGTCTCGACCGGCCTGGCCGAGGTCGACCGCGTGCTGGGCGGCGGCCTGGTCCCCGGCAGCGTCACCCTGGTCGGCGGAGAGCCGGGCATCGGCAAGTCCACCCTCGTGCTCCAGCTGCTCGGCGCCCGCGCACGCGGCGGCGCCACCGTGCTCTACGTCACCGGAGAGGAGTCCGCCGACCAGGTCCGCCTGCGTGCCGACCGGCTCCAGGCGCTCGACGAGCGGCTGCTGCTGGCAGCAGAGACGTCGCTGCCGAACGTGCTGCACCACCTCCAGCAGGTCCGGCCCGAGATCTGCGTCATCGACTCCATCCAGACGATGTTCGACCCGTCGTACACCTCGGCGCCCGGCTCGGTCACCCAGGTGCGCGAGTGCGCGCACCAGCTGGTCCAGGCGGCCAAGTCGGGCGGCACCACGATCCTGCTCGTCGGCCACGTCACGAAGGAGGGGCAGCTCGCCGGGCCGCGCGTCCTCGAGCACGTCGTGGACACGGTGCTCAGCTTCGAGGGGGACCGGCACCACGCGCTGCGCCTGCTGCGCGCGCAGAAGCACCGCTTCGGCTCGACCGAGGAGCTCGGCCTGTTCGCCATGGCCACCGCCGGCCTCGAGCCGGTCCCGGACCCGTCCGGGCTGTTCATCGGCGACCGCCGACCGGGCATCGCCGGGTCGCTCGTCACCCCGGCGCTCGAGGGGCACCGTCCCCTCCTGGTCGAGGTGCAGACCCTCGTCGCCTCCTCGCAGCTCGCCCAGCCGCGCCGCTCCACCCAGGGCCTGGACAGCGGGCGCATGGCGCTGCTGCTCGCGGTCCTCGAGCGTCGGGCCGGCGTCGCCATCCAGCACCTCGACGTCTACGCCAACGCCGTGGGTGGCGTGAAGGTGGTCGAGCCCGGGGCGGACCTGGCCATCTGCCTGGCGCTCGCGTCGGCCGTGTCGGGCACGCCGCTGGACCCGTCGCTGGTCGCCTGCGGTGAGGTCGGCCTCGGGGGAGAGATCCGCCAGGTCGGCCGCATCGAGCGGCGCCTCGCCGAGGCGTCGCGGCTGGGGTTCACCTCCGCGGTCGTGCCGCGCAGCGCACCGAAGGTCGACGCGCCGATCGAGCTGCTGCGGGTGCCGACCCTCGCCGCAGCGGTGGACCTGCTCGGCATGCGCCGATCCTGATCGGACGGGCCTCGCCGACCGGGCGTCCGGTGCAGTCCGGGGCTGCACGCCCGTGAGCCGCGCTGCCCGGTGCCATCTACACTGTGCCCAGCTTCCACCCGACGCGTGCTGAGTGCGCCGGGGTCGTGGAGCCCGAGGGTCGGTCCAACCCGAGCAGGTGGTAGGTGTGAGTGAACGGCAGAGCGAGCGCCACAGCAAGGAACTGCTGAGCGCCCTGGCGGCCGTCGCGCCGGGTCGGCCCCTCCGGGAGGGCCTCGACCGCATCCTCAAGGCCGGCATGGGCGCGTTGATCGTCATCGGTGACGGCCCCGAGGTGCTCAACATCTCCTCGGGCGGCTTCCTGGTGAACGCCTCGTTCTCGCCCCAGCGCCTCTCCGAGCTGGCCAAGACCGACGGCGCCATCGTCCTGACGCCCGACGCCGGCTACATCGCCCGGGCGAACGTGCACCTGGTGCCGAACCCGAACGTGCCGACCGAGGAGACGGGCACCCGTCACCGCACCGCCGAGCGTGTCGCCCGCTCCATCGGCGTCCCGGTCATCTCGGTGTCCGAGGACATGGCGGTGGTGACCGTCTACACGAAGAACGAGCGCTACCAGCTCGAGCCGATCCCCTCGATCCTCAGCCGTTGCAACCAGGCGCTGCAGACGCTCGAGCGGTACAAGGCCCGCCTGGACGAGGTGTCCGCCAACCTCACCTCGCTCGAGGTCGAGGACATCGTCACGCTGCGCGACGTGGTCACCCTGCTGCAGCGCGCCGAGCTCGTCGCCCGCATCTCGGCCGAGATCGAGCAGTACCTGACCGAGCTCGGCACCGACGGCCGGCTCATCCGCCTGCAGCTCCGAGAGCTGATGGCCGGCGTCGACGACGAGCGTCGCCTCGTGGTGCGGGACTACTTCCAGTCCGACATGTCGTGGAACCTCGAGCAGGCGATCGACACCCTGTCGGACCTGGACGTCGACGACCTGCTCGACGCGGAAGAGGTCGTGCACGCCACGCACCTGTCCGGTCAGACGGACGACCTGGACGCCTCGATCGAGCCGCGTGGCTACCGCATGCTGTCGCGCATCCCGCGCCTGCCCGAGGACGTCGTCGAGCGGCTCGTCGAGCACTTCGCGTCGCTCGACAAGCTGACCCGTGCCTCTGTCGTCGACCTGGCCGCGGTCGAGGGCGTCGGCGAGCACTGGGCCGAGACCATCAAGGACGCGCTCGCCCGCATCGCCGAGTCCAGCATCCTCGACCGCTACTCCTGACCGCCCCGTGGCCCAGGTCCCGGGCGGGCACCCCGCCGAGCACAAGGGCCGGCGTGTGGTCGTCGTGCGCAGCCTGGCCGCCTGGACCGCGTTCCTCACCGCCGAGGGCGCGACGTCGCCGGGCGTGTGGGTGACCGTGTGGAAGCAGGCGGCGCCGCCCGAGCTGCCGCGCTACGAGGAGATCGTGCAGGAGGCGGTCTGCCACGGCTGGATCGACTCGACCGTGAACGGCTTCGACGAGCTCAGCTACCTGATGCTCGCCGCGCCCCGGAAGGTCGGCAGCGGCTGGTCCGCCTCGAACAAGGCGAGGATCGAGCAGCTCGAGGCCGCCGGTCGCATGACCGATGCCGGTCGACGTGTCGTCGAACGTGCGCAGCTGGACGGCTCATGGGCCCTGCTCGACGACGTCGAGGCGCTCGTCGTGCCCGAGGACCTGGCCGACCCGCGCCCCCCGGCCCCGCCGCGCGA
>JAFAFZ010000469.1 GCA_023423215.1 Actinomycetes bacterium | reverse complement strand
CAGCTGGAGTCACGGGCGCCGCCGCGACCGCCGCCGCCACCGTTGGCGCCGGGGGTCGAGGTCGTGCCGGCACCGCCGCCGCTCTTTCGAGAGGTGCTGCAGACCGAACCGGAACGCTCGGCGTTCTCGCCGTTGCCGCCGCCCGCCGCAGCGGACTGCGTGGCGCTGGAGCCGGGCGAGCCGACCGAGCCGGCGCCGCCGTTGCCGGCGTCGACGACGACCCCGTCCAGGGTCAGGTTGCTGCCGGAGTTGCGCACGACCACGCCGTAGCTCGCCTGGCCCGCCGGAGCGTCCAGGCCCTGGACCGTCAGGTCCTTGAGCGAGGTCGCCCGCGTCAGGCCGTCGGCGAACACGGCCACCGGGCCGCCCGCGGTCGCGTTCGCCGCGCCCACGATCGTCGCGGAGGTCGAACCGGTCGCCCCGGCGCCACGCTGGAAGTTCTGGCCGAAGCCGCCGCGGATCTGGATCCCGTTCGCCAGGTTCAGGGCGCCGTACGAGCCGCCGGCGACCACGAGGGTGTCGACGCCCTGGGCGCCGGCCCGGTTCTGGGCGTGGCCGAGCGAGGCGCACGCCGCCGTCGGGGCGCCGCAGCTCGCGGTGTCGGAGCCGCCGTTCGCAGCGACGAACACCTGCTCGGCGATCACGCCGTCGTAGCCGTCGCAGTCCGAGTCGGTGCCGTCGTCGTCCAGCGCGTCAGGAGCACCGGGGTGCACCGCGTTGTTGCTGTCGTCGCAGTCGCTCGGCGGCGAGTAGCCGTCGCCGTCGTCGTCGATGACCGCCGTGATCGTGATCGGCTCCGAGGTGCCGGTGGCGCCGCGATCGTCGGTGACCGTCAGCGTCGCCTGCCAGGTGCCCTCGTCGTAGACGTGGGTCGGGTTCGCCTCGGTCGAGAGCGGCGAGCCGTCACCGAAGTCCCACTCGTAGGACTCGATCGTGCCGTCGGGGTCGACGGAGAGGTCCGAGGAGAAGGTGACCGACAGCGGGCGGGACCCGGACTGCACGTCGGCGTTGGCGACCGCGGTCGGGGCCTGGTTGGCCACGACGGTGATGACGATGCTGGTGGAGTCGGTCGCACCACGGTCGTCGGTGACCGTCAGGGTCACCGTGAACTCGCCGTCGGTGGCGAAGGTGTGGCTGGGATCGGCCTGGGTCGAGACGGGCGAGCCGTCGCCGAAGTCCCACTCGTAGCCGGCGATGGAGCCGTCGGCGTCGTCCGAGCCGGCCGAGGTGAAGTCGACCGCCAGCGGCGCGATGCCGACCGTCGGCGAGGCCGAGGCGTCGGCGACGGGTGCCTGGTTGGCGACGGTCCCGATGATCAGGCTCGTGGTGTCCTGCGCGCCGTCGTCGTCGGTGACCGTGAGGGTCACCGTGAAGGTGCCGACCGCCGTGAAGGTGTGGGTCGGGTTCGCCAGGGTGGAGACCGGGGAGCCGTCGCCGAAGTCCCACTCGTAGCCGGCGATCGAGCCGTCCGTGTCGGCCGAGCCGGCCGAGCTGAACGCGACGGCGAGCGGCGCGATGCCGGTCGAGACGTCCGATCCGGCGGCTGCCGTCGGGGCGACGTTGGGCACCGGGTCGACGACGACGTCGATCGTCGCAGCGTCCGTCGCGCCGTCGTCATCGGTGACGGTCAGCGTCGCAGTGAAGGTGCCCTGGGTCGTGTAGGTGTGGGTCGGATCGGCATCGGTCGAGACCGGCGAACCGTCGCCGAAGTCCCACTCGTAGGACTCGATGGTGCCGTCGCCGTCGGCCGAGCCGGCCGAGCTGAAGGCGACCTCGAGCGGCACGATGCCGGCGCTCGGGGTGGCTCCGGCGACCGCGGTCGGCGCCTGGTTCCCGGTGACCTCGACGGTCGTGGTCGCGGTGTCGGTGAGGCCCACGGCGTCGGTGACGGTGAGGGTCACGGTGAAGCTGCCGGCGGCGTGGTACGTGTGCGTCGGGTCGGCCTGCGTCGAGGCGGGCGAGCCGTCGCCGAAGCTCCACGAGTACGTGAGCGCCGAGCCCTCGGGGTCGCTCGAGCCGGCCGAGCTGAACGCGACCTCGAGCGGCGCGTCGCCGTTCGCGGGGGTCGCACCGAGCACGGCGGTCGGGGGCTGGTTCGCGGCGACGGCCACGGTGAGCGACGTCGTGTGCGTCGCGCCGGCGTCGTCGGTCACCGTCAGCGTCACGGCGTACAGGCCGGCTGCGCCGTAGGTGTGCGAGGGGTTCGCCTCGGTCGAGGTCGGCGAGCCGTCGCCGAAGCTCCACTCGTAGCCGACGATCGTCCCGTCGCTGTCGCTCGAGCCGGCCGAGCTGAACTCGACGGCGAGCGGAGCGGTGCCGACCTCGGGCGTCGCGGCGGCGACGGCGATCGGCGGCACGTTCGCCGCGGGCGACGTCGTGACCTGGACCGTCTCGGTGTCGGTCGCCCCGTCGTCGTCGGTGACCGTCACCGTCGCGGTGAAGGTGCCCACGGTCGTGTAGGTGTGCGTCGTGGTCGCCTCGGTCGAGGCCGGTGAGCCGTCACCGAAGTCCCACGAGTACGACTCGATCGTGCCGTCCGGATCGGCGCTGCCCGCGGCGCTCAGCTGCACCTCGAGCGGTGCCACGCCGGAGCTCGGCGTCGCCGAGGCCGCGGCCACCGGGCGCACGTTCGGTGTCGGTGTGGTGGGCGGCACGCACGCTGCGGCCACCAGGCCGAGCGACGCGACGCCGCACAGGATGGTCCAACGGAACCGGTTCATGATCTCCCCTGCCCCCGCCGTCGCCTCGGCGGACCGGTCTGTCATACCGCGGGGCGCAGGCGATGGCAACCATTTCTGAACCTGGTTCGAGATGTTCACCCTCGATCCGACCGAGGTTCACCGGGCGTCGACGGCGACTACTCGGTGCGGGTCGAGGGGTCAGCTGTGCCAGGGGCCGGGCGGCACGTCGAGGCGGAACCCCTGGTCCTCGACGTAGCACCAGTACCAGTCCTCGCCCGGCTCGAACGACCGGATGATCGGGTGCTCGGTCTCGTGGAAGTGCGCGGTGGCGTGCCGGTTCGGCGAGTTGTCGCAGCACCCGACGTGCCCGCACTGCTGGCAGAGTCGCAGGTGCACCCAGCGGTCGCCGGTCTGCAGGCACTCGTGGCACCCGTCGTCGCTCGGCGTGAGCTCCGTGGCGATGGTGTCGAGGTGTGCGCACGTGGCCATCGATCCTGCTCCTCGGTTCCGGACCCGGGTGGGCCGCTCGTCCGGCACCAGCATGACGCACGCGCCGCGCCGACCCGGCGTTCTGGTGGGCCGAGGGATCAGCCGGTCGGACCGAAGCGCTCGACCCGGATGCGTTCGGCCGGCACACCGAGCTGCAGCAGCAGCTGGCTGGCGGCGTCGGCGAACCCGCCGGAGCCGCACAGGTAGACGGTCGTCCCGTCACCGATCGGGGTCGGAAGGATCATGGAGAGGTCCTCGCCCGAGAGCCGTCCGGCGGCGCGGTCCGCGCCGGGCGGCGCCACACGTGTGTGCACGATCGTGGTCTCGGGGCCGGGCAGCTCGTCGGCGTAGAGCAGGTCGCCCGGGGTCCGGACCGAGACCACCAGCCGGACCAGGTCCGATCGGCCCGTCGCACGGGCGAAGCGCAGCATCGACATGAGGGGCACCACGCCCGACCCGCCGCCGATCAGCAGTGCGGGCTGCTCGCCGGTCCACACGAACCAGCCGCCGAGCGGTCCTCGCACCTCGAGCTGGTCGCCGACCTCGACGCCGTCGTGCAGGTACCCGGACACCTCGCCGTCCTCGAGCCGTTCGACCGTCAGCTCGATCATGCCCGAATCGTCGGGGGCCGAGGCCACCGAGTAGGAGCGTTGGGCGACGTAGCCGTCGGGCGCACGCAGGCGCACGACGTAGTGCTGGCCCGGCAGGTGGCGCGTCGCGTCGGGGACCTGCAGGCGGAAGGTGCTCGCCCTGGGCGTCTCGGGCCGGATCTCCCGCACCGTCGCGAGCTTCCACGGGCTCGCTGCGGCCGTCGGCCGATCGCCGGGCTCCGTGCTCGGCGGCGGACTCGGGGCCTCGCTCGGCCCCCTCGCCCGACACTACGG
>JAFAFZ010000416.1 GCA_023423215.1 Actinomycetes bacterium | reverse complement strand
CCCGCAGGTGTGCTCGTGGCCGGCCGCGAGCTGCACGAACGGCGAGGGTGCCGGCGGCGCCGTCGTGGTCGTGGTCGTCGTCGTGGGCGTGGGCGGCGCGGCCGTGGTCGACGTGGTCGGCGGCACCGTCGAGGGCGGCGCGGTGCTGGTGGGCGTCGACGGATCCGTGGTGGGCAGCTGCGCCGGAACGGCGCAGCTCACGAGGAGCAGGAGGAACAGCAGGCCCCCGGCGACGAGGTGCGGGCGTGTGGTGATGGGCACTCGGACTCCAGTCGATGGAGGGTCGCACGACCGCTCCGCAAGTTCACTGCAGGTGAACGTAATGAATGCATTGTCACGCAGTCAATTGCGGCACGTGGCGGCGAGGCGAGGGACGGGGTCGGGGGCGTGGAGTCGTCGCATCGGGCACACCGATGAGATCCGGGGCGGCTGCGGGTCAGACTCTCCACCAGCGCCACCACCGACCGAGGGAGTCGCCGTGTCACGTGTCCGGATCCACAACTTCTCGATCTCGCTCGACGGGTTCGCCACCGGCGAGGGGCTGTCGCTCGACGAGCCCTTCGGCCACGCCGGTCAGCGTCTGCACGAGTGGATGTTCTCCACCCGGTTCGCGCGGCGCACCATCCTCGGCCAGTCGGGCGGGTCCGAGGGCGTCGACGACGCGATGGCCGAACAGCACGGGCCCGGCATCGGCGCCGAGATCATGGGAGCCGGCAAGTTCGGACCGCCGGGGTGGCAGGACGATCCGGAGTGGCGCGGCTGGTGGGGCGAGGACCCGCCGTTCCACACGCCCACCTACGTGCTGACGCACCGCCCGCGTCCGTCGCTCGAGATGGCGGGTGGCACCACGTTCCACTTCCTCGACGCGACCCCGGACGAGGCGCTCGAGGTGGCCAGGGTCGCCGCCGACGGACAGGACGTGCGCATCGGCGGCGGTCCGACGACGATGCGGGAGTTCCTCGCCGCCGACCTGGTCGACCACCTGCACGTCGTCCTGGTACCGATCGTCCTCGGCCGGGGTGTTCGCCTGTGGGACGACCTCGAGGGAGTCGAGCAGCGGTTCCAGGTCGAGGCGGTCTCGACCCCCAGCGGTGTCACGCACCTCACGTTCACGCGCTGAGGCCCGGGAGGTTCCGCCGGTGAGCCGGGTCGGCGCAGATCCCTACGTGCTCTGGTGAGGCCCGCGAGCCACCGACCCGACGGGTGCGTCGGTGTCGTCGGCCTCGACAGGATCCTCGGCGCGGGCGCCGGTCCACAGCCCGTAGGCCCGGGGCGTCGCCCATCCGGCGAGCAGCAGCGCGGTCAGCCACAACGATGCGATCGCCCAGCCGCACACGACGTCCGACGCCCAGTGCACCGCCAGGTAGACGCGTGACGTCCCCACGACCAGGGCGATGCAGACCGCCAGGGCGATGGTGGCGGCGCGCAGCGCACGTGAGTGCACCAGCACGCACGCCACCACGGCGACGGCACCCCAGCACGCGATCGACTGGGTGGCGTGGCCCGACGGGAACGACGGTCCCCAGGCCGTGCCGAGCCACAGCGAGGTCGGGGGACGCGGGCGGTCGAACACCTGCTTGGTCACCGAGGACACGAGCGCCGCGCCGCCGCTCGCGACCACGACGAAGACGGCGAGGTGGTAGCGCCGACGCAGGGTCAACGCGAGCGCGACCCCGGCGACGACCGCGACGACGACCCACGGGTCGCCCAGGTGCGTGACGTTCCGAGCGACCGCGTTCCAGGCCGGGGTGCGGTGCTCGACGACCCAGTCGAGCACCTCGCGATCCGCACGGGTCAGGTCGTCGGCCTCGCTGACCTCGTCCATCAGCTGGGCGATCAGCACGCCGCAGATGGCGACGATGCCCAGTCCCGCCACCGTGCACACGACGAGCCGGCGGTCCTGGGACCAGAGCGAGCGGATGTGCACCCACAGCTCGGCGACGCGTCGCGTCGGCCCCATCGAGCCCGTCCCCCGGTCGTCCATCGGCCGAGTCTTCCAGTGGTGGACCCGATCCGCCGAGTCAGGCGTGCTGCGGCGGCGTGAGGTCAGTCGGTGTCGTGCCCTCCGCAGTCGTCGGCCGGGATCATCGCCACGGACGGTCGAGCGCTGCCGTCCCGAGCTCCTCCGTGCGCGACGTCGACCGACGAACGGCGTGGCCGGCGCTGCCGGTCACGATCCGCTCGTCGGTCGGTGATCGGAGCGCGTGCTAGGCCGCAGGGGCCCTCAGCACGACCGAGATGCCGCTGTAGGACGCGGACAGCGTCGTGCCGTCAGGTGACAGGCGCCCGCTGAGCGCCGTGCCGTTGAACGTCATCCGCACCAGGTCGCAGTCGACGGTGCCGGCGAACTGCTGGACGCCGAAGCCGAAAGCCGACAGGTCCACGGTGCCGGAGAACGTCGAGCCGCCGGCGACGACGTTGGCCGACGTGCCCTGCGGGCCGGTCCACAGTCCGCTGCGGAGCGGCGGGCACTCGTAGACACGGATCGTGCGCCGCACCTGCGGCAGCGGCGGATGGGTTGCGTCGCCCGGCTGGTCCGCCAGGACGATGCACGAGCCGACCGAGGTGTAGCTCAGCACGCCGCCGCTCAGCGAGCAGCCGGTGCTCGCCGCGTCGAGCGAGAACGAGACGGGCAGCTTGTTCGCCGCGGTGGCCGTCGGGACGTACTGCTTGCCGACGTAGCCGACCCCCGGCGGGTTGAACGAGATGCCGGTCGGCACGGGCGCCGGCGGAGCGCAGGCCGCCCCGAGCAGTGCGATGAACCCGACGAGGAGCGGCGCTGCGGCGTACCGCACGCGCGTGCGTGGTGCTGTCATGGTGATCCCCCCAAACTTCGCCTCGGGCGAACGTAGCACCGCCCCGGCTCGGCGGACCTCGTCGCCCGACCGATGCCGTTGCCGGAACCCGTTCGCGTGCCGCCGCTGCCGGCAGCCGCGAAACCGGTCACGCCCTGGCCGGTTCCAGGCCGCACGATGCCGGCATGGACACGTCGACCGCATCCTCCACCTCCCGCCCCCTCGAGCCGCGCCCCCTGCTCGATCGAGCGCTCGCCACCGGGGGTGCGGTCGTCGCCGGCGTCCGCACCGATCAGCTCACCGCCGCGACGCCCTGTCCCGAGATGGACGTGCGCACGATGATCGGCCACCTGATCGGCGTGCTCGACCGCATCGCCGCGCTCGGCAGCGGCGGCGACCCCTTCGCCGTGGTCGAGACCCACGCGCCCGACGACGGCTGGTCCGAGGCGTGGAACGCCGCCGGTGCGAGGGCCAGCGATGCGTGGCGCGACGACGCCGTCCTCGACGGCCCGATGGCGTTGCCGTGGATCCAGGGCAGCGGCGCCGAGATCCTCACGTCGTACCTCTCGGAGCTGACCGTGCACACCTGGGACCTGGCGACGGCCACCGGTCAGCAGCCCGACTGGGACGACGCGGTGCTGACCGCTGCGCTCGAGGCGCGCCCGATCCTGCCGGCGGAGGACCGGCTGGCGATGTTCGAGGAGATCTCCGCCGCGATGGGCCTCGACGAGGTCGCGGTCCCGTTCGCAGAAGCGGTCACCGTCCCGGCGAACTCCCCCGCCATCGATCGCCTGGTGGCGTGGTACGGCCGGGACCCGCGTCGCTGATCGGACGCGCGTCGCTCAGATGCCGCCGGCGACGCGCGTCCCGATCCTGCCGGTGATGTTGCCGGTGACGATGAGCAGCAGCCACGAGCACCGCCCCCAGTCCGGCCCCCACAGCAAGGTGATCGGGATCGAGAGCAGGAAGACGATCGGGGTGTCCGACAGACCGATCAGCTTGCCGCGCACCTGCGCCGGCGTCGGTGCCGTGCGGTAGAGCCGCTCACGGAAGGCGACGACCACGAGCCACATCATGGCGAAGGACACCAGGGCCACGTTCACCGCGTAGGCGACGGTGGCGACGTCGCCGTTCACGTCCGCGTCGAAGTCGCCCAGGCCACCCGTCGTGAACGGGAGGAGTGCCACGAAGCCGAGCATCACCAGCCCGGCGCCGACGAACTTCGAGCTCATCGTGTCGAGCGTCGCGACCAACCGGTGGTTCGCCCACCAGAAGACGCAGATCACGATGAACGAGATGACGAAGGACAGCAGCGCCGGCCCCTCGGCATCGACGAACCTGCTCCAGTCCGTCCAGTCGGCGGTCTCGGGCGCGAGCGTGACGACGAGCAGGGTCGCCGCGATCGCGAACGTCGCGTCGAAGAAGCCCAGCGCCCGACCGAACTCGATCGAGTCGCGACCGAAGCGCCTCGGGGCGTCGAGCGGGTTGGACGGGGCGACGGCGCCGGCGGGGTCCTCGGCCATCCTCGGATGCTACGGACGCACCGGCCGCCGTACGGGGACCGTCCCGGCGCGTGCGGCGGCGGGAGGGAACGCGAGGAGCCGCCGATAGGTTCTCCTGATGCACCGCCCTGCACGCACCGCAACGACCTTCCTGATCGGCCCGCTCGCGGTCCTGACCCTCGCGATCACCGCCTGCGCGAGCGACGGAGAGAGCGCCGACGGCGACGACCGCGAGGTCGCCACGACCACGACGATCGCCCTCGGCCCGACCGGCGCCGTGCTGGCCCCGGACGTCCGCGTCCCGTCCAACCCGCTGTGGACCGGCGACACGAAGCCGAACCCGGTCCCGCCGGAGAACGTCGTGCTCAGCCTGCCGAAGGACATGTACCGCCACGAGGGCGCACCGACGGAGTGGTGGTGGCACATCGGCACGCTGCGCGCCGGCGATCGGACCTTCGGGTTCGAGATCAACGCCGCGTCGTTCGTCGGCCAGAGCTTCGCGATGACCCAGGTCTCGCTCAGCGACGTCACCAACGAGCGCCACCTCGAGCGCACCCAGGTCTACGTCGCCGATCCGGTCGGCACCTTCGACGTCGCGACCTGGGCCGAGGGTGACCCGAGCAAGGACTGGTACGCCCGACTCGGCGACGAGTCCGGGCAGGTCGGCGGCCTCAGCGTGCAGTCGCCCGGCTCCGGCTACACCTCGGCACCCGAGGTGCAGTTCGAGGGCGACGGCACCGGAGCGGCCGCGCTCGCCGTGCTCGACGACCAGGGCGGCGTCGGACAGATCGCGCTGCTGAACGCGGGCACCGGGTACACGTCGCCGCCGAAGGTGACGCTGACCGGTGGTGGCGGCAGCGGCGCGGAAGCGGTCGCCGTGCGCAGCTACGTGTCGATGGAGGCCCCTCAGGCCGACCCGTCGAAGAACATCGAGGTGAAGGCGCTCATGATCGACGAGCCCAGCCTCACCGAGGTCGAGTTCGACCTCACCTTCTCGCAGCAGGGCCGTCCGTTCTACGTGTTCGGCACCGGCATCGAGCCGAGCGCGACCGAGCAGAGCCTCGAGAAGGACAACTACTACTTCTCCTTCACCCGACTCGCGGCCAAGGGGACGATCACCATCGACGGCGAGGAGTTCGAGGTCAGCGGCACGACCTGGATGGACCACGAGTACGGCTACTTCGGTGGCGGCGACTCCAGCGACCGGGTGCGGTGGCTGCTGCAGGACATGCAGCTCGACAACGGCTACTCGATCTCGAACGCCGGCATCATCGGCGAGGGCTACAAGCCCGAGATCGGCGTCACGGTCGACTCCTACGCCACGATCCAGGACGACGAGGGCCACCTCTACTACGTGGCGACCAAGGTGACCCCGGTCGGTGAGCTGTGGACCAGCCCGACGAGCGGCAACTCCTACGCCCAGCAGTTCCGGGTCGAGATCCCGTCCTTCGGCGCCGACATCACGGTGTCCACAATGCTCCAGGACCAGGAGTTCGCGCTGCCGACCGCCTCGGTCTACGAGGGCATCGCGCACGCCGAGGGCACGTTGCTCGGCTCGCCGGTGAAGGGCGACAGCTGGATCGAACAGGCCTTCTGATCGACCGGACCGCCGAGGGGCACCGCACGCGAGCAGCGCGCGG
>JAFAFZ010000396.1 GCA_023423215.1 Actinomycetes bacterium | reverse complement strand
ACATGTGGCACTGAGCCCCAGAACCTCCGTGAGCGGCCCGCGACCTGCGTCGCTGAGCGGCAGATGGTGTCGCACAGCGACGCGGGCCCTGCGGGGCGATGGCCGACGGGGCGCGTGGCGCCCGGGTGGGCGGGTCGTATCCTCGCCACCCGTGGAACCGACACCGGTCGATCGGGCCGAACCGACGGTGTCGTGGCGGCAGCGCCTGGCGCAGCACCGACCCCGGTCAGCCGCCGACGCGTTGCCGCTCCTCGCCCTGGCGGTCCTGGCCGTCTCGCTGGGCGTCGGCGCAGTGCGGGCGCTGCAGGCGGGATGGCTCCCCGTCGGCGACGAGGCGCTGATCGAGATGCGCGTGCGGGACGTGCCGGGTCACCTCCCGCTGCTCGGCGTGTACTCCCGCTTCGGCTGGAGCCACCCCGGCCCGGCGCAGCTGTGGGCCCTGGCCGTGCCGTACCGACTGCTCGGCTCCGCGTCCGCCGGGCTGCTGGCCGGCGCGCTGGTCGGGCACCTCGTCGTCGTCTCGGTCTCGTGGTGGATCGCCCGTCGTATCGATCGCCTGGCCGGCGCCGCGGTGCTGCTGGCGCTCGAGCTCGTGCTGCTCGGCGTGCCCGCCGATCTGGTGCGTTCCGCATGGAACCCGTACGTGGCGCTGCTGATGTCCGGCGCGTTCGTCATCGTCGCCTGGGCCGTCACCGAACGCCACGCGGCGCCGACGGTCCTGCTGCTGCCGCTCGGCACCCTGCTGGTGCAGGGGCACGTCGGCAACGCAGCGCTCGTCGGGATGGTGGTGGTGGCGACCGCCGCGCTGACCTGGTGGGGTCACGGGACGCCACATCGGCGGCCGGCGTGGTCCGGCGGCGCCGTGGTGGACGGGTCGACCGAACGCCCCGTCCCGTGGCGTGCCGTCGCCTGGGGCATCGGTCTGGCCGCCCTGATGTGGGTGCCCGCCGTGGTCGAGCAGCTGAGCGGTGACGGCAACGTCTCGGCCATCCTGCGCGACCTCTCCCGGGACGAGCCCCGCGTCGGCGCCGGTGCGGCGATCGGGCTCGGCTCGCGGTTCTTCGGACCGTGGCCGGCGTGGACGGACCAGGGCTCGTTGCTCCTCCAGATCGCCGAGACCGGTCGCGTCGTCCCGGTGTGGCTCGTGGTGCCCGTTGCCGCAGCGTTCGTCGCGTGGCGCCGGGGCGACCGGACCATGCTCCGCGGGCTGGCGCGGGCGGCGACCGGCGTGGCCTCGACCGTGGGCGCCGCCGCCGCGATCAAGGGCGTGTTCTTCAGCTACCTCGTCGTCGGCCACCGTTCGATCGTCGCCGTGTGCCTGGCGATCTCGGTCGTCGCGTTGGCCCGAGCGCTCGACGGTCCGGCGCGCCGCGCCGGCGAGCTCGGCCTGGGCGGCGTCGCCGTCGCCGCCGCCGTGGCGATCGGCGTGGTCCAGTGGTCCGCGCAGAACCCGGCACCCGAGTTCGACGGAGCGGTGCGAGCGGCCACCGCAGCGGTGCGGGGCGAGGCCGGCGATCGTGCGGTGTTCGTCACCTCGTCGGGCGACGACCCCTCGCGTGACGTGGCCTCGGGGCTGCTGCTACAGCTGGAGCGCGCCGGCGTGCCGGCCACGACGGTGCGGGACGAGGACTGGCGCATGGGCGCGCACCGCACCAGCGACGGTGCCGGTGACCGCGTGCAGGTGAAGGTCGTGCCGACCGGGCAGGAGCAGGTGCTGCTCGACGAGGGGTACCGACTCCTGCTCGAGTACCAGCCGCTGGACGCCGCCGACGCCGCCGAGGTCGACCGGCTCGTCGCCGAGCGCGACGCGCTCATCCGGGAGGGCGAGGCCGCCGGTCCCGACGATCCCGGCGCGGCCGCCAGGTTCGCCACCGTGCAGGAGCTGGCCGAGCGCATCGATCAGCTCCGGGGCGACCGCGTCTCGACCGTGGTCGGCGTGAAGGGCTGAGGCGGCCCGGAGCGCGTCCGTCGGCGGCACGGCCCTCATGCCAGGACTGACTGGTCCTCCCTTGACCGATCGGTCAACATTGCAGTCATGGACCTGACCTATCCCGCCGACGCCGAGGACTTCCGCATCGAGATCCGTGCCTGGCTCGAGGAGAACCTGCCGGACGGCTGGTTCGACGAGGGGTTCAAGATGACCCCCGAGGAGAAGTCGGCCTGGAACGACGAGTGGACCCAGAAGCTCTTCGAGGGCGGCTGGATCTGCGCGACCTGGCCGACCGAGTACGGCGGCAAGGGCCTCTCGACGATGCAGGGCGTCGTGCTGGCCGAGGAGTTCGCACGTGCGCACGCGCCGATGCGGGCCGACTTCTTCGGCGACACGCTCGTGGGTCCGACGATCCTCATGAACGGCACCGAGGAGCAGAAGAAGTACTTCCTGCCCAAGATCCTCGACGGCTCGATGCGCTGGTGCCAGGGCTTCTCCGAGCCGGACTCCGGCTCCGACCTCGCATCGCTGAAGACGACCGCGGTGCTCGACGGCGACGAGTGGGTCATCAACGGCCAGAAGGTCTGGACCACGCAGGCCCAGTTCGCCGACTACTGCTTCGTGCTGGCCCGCACCGATCCGAACGTGAAGAAGCAGGCCGGCATCTCGTACCTGCTGGTGCCGATGAAGCAGCCCGGCGTCGAGGTGCGGGGCATCGTCCAGCCGGACGGCACGGACGAGTTCAACGAGGTGTTCTTCTCCGACGCGCGCTGCCCGAAGGACAACGTCGTCGGCGGCCTGAACAACGGCTGGAAGGTCGCGAACGACACGCTCGGCTTCGAGCGCGGCATGTCGGCCACGACCGGCTATCGGCGTTTCGCCGAGGAGTACCGGCTCATGGTCGAGAAGGCCAAGGAGAACGGCAAGATCGACGACCCGGTGATCCGCCAGGGCCTCGCCACGTACTGGTCGAAGATCCAGATCATGCGCATCAACGGCCTCCGATCGCTGACGGCGACGGTGAGCGGCAAGCGCGACATGGGCGTCGCCGTCCTGGGGGCGACCAACAAGATGTTCTGGTCCGAGACCCACAAGGCGGCGATGGAGCTCGCGATCGACATCTGGGGCCCCGAGGCGCTGCTGTCGACCGCCGGCCCCGAGAGCGGCTCGTGGCCGGCCGCGCTGCGCGCCGAGGGCCGAGAGGCGTACCCCGTGTCGTCCATGGTCTCGGCGTTCTTCTTCTCCCGTTCCGAGACGATCTGGGGCGGCACCTCGCAGATCCAGCGCAACATCGTCGGAGAGAAGGTGCTGGGCCTGCCCCGCGAGCCCAAGGTCGAAGCCAAGAAGGACTGAGCAGGCCCAGCTCGACCAGAAGGGTGGTCGGGCGGGGTCGGTGGACGTGTGCTGGGCCTGCCTCGTGAGCCCAAGGTGGACCAGAAGCAGGGCTGAGCGAGGCGGCGGCTCGTCCACCGCTTCCTGAGCGCGGCGTGAGGGGTGGTGCGGACGCGCCCACCACCGCCGGTATCGTCTCTCCCCGGGAGAATGCAGCATCGACGGCCGATCGCGGCCGTCGGCGGGTTGCCAGACGTCCCCCCATCGAACCTTGCCGACGAAGCCCACCACCCCCGAGCCCGACGACACGGGCGAGTACCGCGTCGTCCGCCGACACCGCGGCGGTCGCACCCGCTCGTCGTGGCCCAAGCGCCTGCTCCTCGGTGGCGCGGTGGTCGTGCTGGCCGTGGCGCTGGTCGCCGGCGGCGGCGCGGCGTGGGGCCTGTGGAGCTTCAACAAGATCAAGCGCGTCGACCTCGACCTGGAGCAGGCCGAGGCGGCGACCGAGCCGATCAACGTGCTCGTCGTCGGCTCCGACAGCCGGGCCGAGGTCAGCGAGGACGACCCGGGTGCGGACGGCATGCTCGGGGACGAGGCGCCCACGGGACAACGCTCCGACAGCCTGATGATCGCCCGCATCGACCCGACCAGCGACCGGATCGACCTGCTCTCGGTGCCCCGCGACCTGTGGGTGACGATCCCGGGCCAGGAGGGCGAGCACCGCATCAACACCGCCTACCAGCAGTCGGCCCAGACCGTCGTGGACACCGTCCAGAGCGTGCTGGGCATCCCGGTGAACCACTTCGTGGAGGTCGACTTCTCGGGTTTCCAGTCCCTGATCGAGGCGCTCGGCGGCGTGCCGATGTACTTCGACCACCCGGTCCGCGACGAGAACTCCGGGCTCGACATCGCGGCCAAGGGCTGCCAGCAGCTCGACGGGTTCCAGGGCCTGGCGTTCGCTCGGGCCCGCCACCTCGAGTGGAACAACGGCGTGAAGTGGGTGTCGGACCCGACCGGCGACCTGGGCCGCATGACGCGCCAGCAGCTCCTGACGCGTGCCGCGCTCGCGAAGGCGCAGACCCTGGGGCTCAACAACGTCGGCACGCTCAAGTCCCTGGTGGACGCCGGCGTCGAGTCCGTGAAGCTCGACGACACCTTCGGCACGGGCGAGCTGATCGACCTGGGCAAGCGCCTGGCGAAGTTCGACCCCGAGCACATGCAGACCCACAGCCTGCCCGTGCTCGAGCACCAGACCAGCGGCGGCGCCGCGGTCGTGCTGCTCGACCAGGCGGCGGCCCAGCCCACGCTGGACATCTTCCGCGGCGTCGCCACCGCAGCGCCGGTGACCACGACGACCGCACCGCCCCCGTCCAACGACGAGGTGACGGTCGAGGTCGTCAACGCGACCGGCCTCGAGGGCGAGGCCCGCCGCGTCAGCTTCGTGCTCGCCGAGGGCGACTTCGTCCCCGGCGAGGTGCTGCCCTCGGACTCGACCGAGGCGACCAGCGAGATCCGCTACGCCAAGGGCCAGAAGCGCATGGCCGAGCTCGTCGCCGGGTGGATCACCGCGACGCCCGAACTGGTCGAGGACGAGGACGTGCCGTCCGGGACGGTCCGGGTCACTCTCGGCACCGACTTCGAGCGCGTCGCCGAGCCCGATGAGGTTCCCGCCACGACGACCACGGCCGCACCCGAGTCATCGGTCGATCCCACCGCCTCGACGGCTCCGACGACGACCACGACCACGCAGCCCGGGTGGCAGCCGGGAGTGGCGCCCGAGGGCACGTCCTGCCCCTGATCGGGCGCGCCTCGCCCGGACAGGCCGCCGGGGCGGGCGGGTGGTGCGGGCAGGGACGGCGGGTGCTCACCAGCTGCGCGGGACGTGGGGAGCGGGGCTGGCCGCACGCAGGCTGGCGTACGGGTTGACGATCGTGCCGTCCGGCCGGTGCATCTCGAAGTGGAGGTGGGCACCGGCGTCCTCGGCGTTGCCCGAGTCGCCCAGGTAGCCGAGGTGCTGACCGGCGGTGACGCGCACGTTGGCGGCGATGCCGGGTGCGAAGGCCTGGTCGTAGCGGTTCGCGCCGTCGTCGGTGCCGGGAGAGTCGTTGTTGAGGTGGATGTACATGTAGGTCCACCCGTCGTCGCCCTTCACGGTCAGCGAGTTGCCCGACAGGCCCGAGGTGTCGTGCCGGACGCGCGTCACCACCCCCGAGGTCGCCGCGACGATCGGCGTGCCCTTGGCGCCCATCAGGTCCTGGCCGGCGTGGGTCCGGCCGCCGGAGCGGGGCGCGCCGAAGGTGTCGACGTAGGTCACGCTGCCCGACACCGGGAAGGTGATCGGCTGCACGACCTGGTCGGACGCCGGTGCCGGCGTGGGCGGCGGAGCGGCGACGCATGCGGCCAGCAGGGACGAGAGGGCGAGGGTGCCGGCGACGAGGGCGCCGCGCACGCGGGAGCGGGGTGGGGAGGTGGACATCGACCGTCGCTTCGGCGTGAGCCACGGACTACTTGAGGGCCATCTGGGAACCGGGTCCACGGATCTCGCCGCAGCGGCCCCGGCCCTTCGCTGCGCACGGGTCCTCCACGACGGCGTCGCGCTGCCGATGGCGAAGGCATGGATCTCCGTCCGCTCCACCGCTCCTCCTCGCCCCGGCGGCCCGGTCGCCTCGGTGCGCTCGTCGCCGGCGTGGCACTCGCCGGCCTGGTCGGCGCCTGCACCAGCGACGCCGACTGGGCGGCCCCGAGCGACGACCCCGCCGACGCTGCATCCTCCGACGGCAGGACCATCGATGCGGCGTCGATCGACGCCGCGCTCGAGCTCCTGCCCGAGGACGTCGCTGACGTCATGGAGCGCAGCGGCGTGCCCGGACTGGCGGTCG
This sequence comes from Actinomycetes bacterium, assembly GCA_023423215.1. GTDB lineage: Bacteria > Actinomycetota > Acidimicrobiia > Acidimicrobiales > Microtrichaceae > JAFAFZ01. The sequence continues at coordinate 1,548 of JAFAFZ010000396.1, read as the reverse complement.
CCGTGGTCCACGACGGCGACGTGGTCTTCGCCGAGGGCTACGGCGTGCGTGAGCTCGGTCGCCCCGAGCAGATCGACGCGGACACGGTCTTCCAGCTCGCCTCGGTGTCCAAGTCGGTCGGATCCGCCGTGATGGCCTCGATGGTCGGCGACGGGATCATCGAGTGGGACGAGCCGGTGCGCAGCGGGAACCCGGACTTCACGCTCTCGGACCCGTGGGTGTCCGAACACGTGACCTACGCCGACCTGTACGCGCACCGCAGCGGCCTGCCCGGCCACATCGGCGACGTGCTCGAGGACGTCGGCTACGACCGCGCCGAGGTCATCGAGCACCTGCGCGCCGTGCCCCTCGACGACTTCCGGGCGAGCTACAACTACACGAACTTCGGGCTGACGGCAGCGGCGGACGCGGCGGCGACCCTCGCCGGCACCACCTGGGAGGAGGCGTCGCAGGAGCGGCTGTACGAGCCGCTCGGGATGACCTCGACCAGCTCGACCTTCGAGGACTTCACGGCCCGTCCGAACCGTGCGACCGGCCACGTGCCGGTGGGCGAGGACTCGACCGAGTGGCGGGTCACCGACGAGCAGCGTGAGCCGGACGCCCAGTCACCGGCGGGTGGCGTGTCCAGCTCGGTCAACGACCTCGCGAAGTGGATGCAGCTCGAGATCGATCGCGGCAGCTTCCAGGGCGAGGAGCTGATCGACGCCGACGCCATCGACGAGACCCACCTGCCCCAGATCGTGTCGGGCCTGCCGCCGACCCCGAACGGCCGTGCCAACTTCTACGGGCTGGGCTTCAACGTCGCCTACGACGCCGCCGGCCGCCTTCGGCTCGGGCACTCCGGTGCGTTCGCGCTGGGCGCCGGCACGGCGTTCGCGATGTACCCGGGTGAGTCCCTGGGCATCGTCGTGCTGACGAACGGCGCGCCGCTGGGCGTCGCCGAGGCCGTCGTGGAGACCTTCATGGAGCGCGCCACCGTCGGCGAGCCGACGCGTGATTGGCTCTCGTTCGTGCACGACTACTTCGCGCCGCTGGTCTTCCCGGTCGCCGAGGCCGACTTCGACGCTCCGCCGGCGGACGCCCCGCCGGCTGCGCCGCTCGCCGACTACGTGGGCACCTACCGCAACGACTTCCTCGGACAGGTCGAGGTCCTGGAGCAGGACGGCCAGCTCGTGGTCGTGCTCGGTCCGGGCCAGCAGCGCATCGCCCTGGAGCACTTCGCCGGCGACGAGTTCAGCTGGCAGTTCAGCGGTGAGAACGCCGGTGCCCGCTCCTTCGTCGTGTTCGAGCGGACCGACGGGGGACCGGCGAGCGCCGTCGACCTCGCGACGTTCGCCCGGGACGGCGAGGGCGACCTGATCGGCGACGGCGAGCTCGGTCGGCTCGAGCGGGTCTGACCGCTCACGCCGCCCGGGTGGGCGGCTCGCGGTCGGCTGGGTGGTGCCCTCGGCAGGATTCGAACCTGCGCACACGGCTCCGGAGGCCGATGCTCTATCCCCTGAGCTACGAGGGCGCTCTGCTCCGCGAACACCCTGGATGCCCGTGGAA
>JAFAFZ010000394.1 GCA_023423215.1 Actinomycetes bacterium | reverse complement strand
CGGCACGGTGGTGCCCGCCGGGACGACGACGACCGGGCGGCCGTCGATCGGGCGCTCCAGGGTGACGGGCACCTCCCGGGGCGGCGCGGCGGGATCGCACGGCGGCCCGCCCTCGGGCACGAGCGTCACCGCGACCACGGTGATCGAGTCGTCCGTCTCGGTCACGCTGACCTGGGCGGGGACCTCGGCCGACGAGCGGGCGCACGAGATCACGATCGTGATCGAGGTGCCGTCCTCGGCACGACGGATCTGCACCGGCGGGATGACCGGGGTCGTGGCGGTGCTGCCGAGCTCGGGTGGCACGTCCAGGCTGAGCACGGTGCTGCCCTCGTCGCGCAGCACGCCGGTGACGCCCGGGGGCAGGGTCGTGTCGGGCGTCGGCGGCGGTGTCGCTGCCGTCTCGGCGGGCGCGGCGTCGGTCGGTCCGGTCGACGCGGTGGCGTCGGCGGCGACGGTCGTCGTGGTGCTCGCACGCAGGCGGCTGTTGAGCGTCTGGTCGCCGACCTGCTCGGTGGCGCCACGAGGCGAGCCGGCCATGAGCACGGCGAGCAGGCCCACGATGCCGATCACGGCGAAGAGCGCGAGCAGGGCCCACATGCTGTACGTGCGTTCCCCGCGCTCGGCCACGGCGGACAAGGGTGGCGGAGGGGACGTGGCGACGCAACGCGGGCCGGTGCGCGTGCAGCAGACTCGTCGGGGTGCGACCCGATCCGGGCGGTCGAGGGATCGTGCGCTCTGGTGGTCGCTGGACGACCACGCACACGCACGATCGACGACCGAGCCGCCCGCCCGAGGGATCGTGCGCACTGGTGGTCGCAGGACGACCACCACCACGCACGATGGCGACGGAATCGATTCGGCGCAGGCCCCGGCGCGAACCCGACCAGTTGCTAGAGCGTCGCGATGGGGTGCACGGGCGCCGAGGAGGCGCCGACGAGCGGCTCGGGCGCAGCGGCCAGCAGGAACGTCCAGCGCTCCTCGTCCGCGCACGCGACCGACAGCTCCTCGAGATCCCAGTTCTGGCCCTGGATCAGCCCCATGTCGCGCAGGTGGATCATGTGCACCGAGAGGCAGTCCGACCAGTCCGGCAACGTGGGCGGGAACGCCTCGTACGCATAGGTGTCGGTGAAGGCGCCGGCGACGTCGTGGCGCGACATCCACTCGATCGAATGCGCCGACAGCCCCGGCAGGCGGAACTGGTCCCCCACCGCGTAGCGCTGGCGGTCGCCCGCCGCGTAGTGGCGCATCTCGCCGGTGCGCACCAGCACGACGTCGCCCGACTCGATGGTCACGCCCGCGGCATCGGCCGCGGCATCCAGGTCCTCGCCCGTGATCGCATAGCCCGGGTCGAGCTCGTCGAGCCCGGCCACCCCCTTCAGCCGCGGCAGGTCGAGCAGCACGCCCCGACTCAGGATGACCGGCAGCTTCTCGGCACCGAGCCTGGTCGCACCGGCGTGGGCCGTCACCGCCGAGGTCGGGACGCCGTTGTACATGAGCCCGTCGTAGTGCACGTGGCTGAGCGCATCGACGTGGGTGCCGGCGCAGGTCGACATCATCACGATGTCGTCGGTGCCCTCCCAGATGCCCGGTGCGAACTTGTCGCGCTCGTTCAGCGAGGTGACGGTCAGGATCGGGTTGAAGCGGCGTGCGGGCTGGCCGACCTGGAAGCCCAGCGCGGTCAGGTCACCCGCGAGGGAGACGCGACGACCGGACTGCACCGACCCGACCCCGCGTCGGGCGGCGTCGTCGGTGAGCAGGTTGCCGCAGCCCAGCTCGTCGTCGTCGCCCCAACGACCCCAGTTGGACACCTTGGCAGCGAGCTCGGCGAGCTCCTCGGGCAGCGGCATGTCGTCCCCTCCGACTCAGGCGAGCGTGAGCACGCCGCGAGCCAGCTTGCCCTCGTGCAGCTCGTCGAGCGCCAGCTGGAAGTCCTCGAGCGGGTACGTCGCCGACACCAGCTCGTCGAGCTTCAGGCGACCCGACTGGTACAGCTTCACCATGAGCGGGATGTCGTACTGCGGGCGGGCCGAGCCGTAGCGGCAGCCCATGATCGTCTTGTCGTTGTACATGGTGTTGACGACGAAGCTGGCCTCGGAGCCCATCTTCGGCACGCCGAGCATGACGACGGTGCCGCCCCAGTCGAGGAGGTCGGTCGAGGTCTTGATGAGGGCCGTGGAGCCGACGCACTCGAACACGTAGTCGACGCCGTTCGGGCAGATCTCCTTGACCGCCTCGACCAGGTCGAAGTCCGGACCGTCGGGGCAGATGAAGTGCGTCGCGCCGAAGGCCTTCGCGAACTCCTCCTTGCCGGGGTTCGTGTCGACCGCGATCACGGGCAGCGCGTCGGACAGCGCCGCACCCTGGATGACGTTGAGGCCGATGCCGCCGACGCCGATGACGACGACGGACTCGCCGTGGCTGACCTTGGCGCGGTTGAAGACGGCGCCGACGCCGGTCAGCACGCCGCAGCCGATGAGGGACGCCGACGCGAAGGGCATGTCGTCGGGGACCTTCACGGCCTGGGTGGCCTTGACGACGGTCTCCTCGCAGAAGACGCCGAGGTTGGCGAACTGGAAGACCTTCTTCGTGTCCTCGCCCTCGCCCGTGGTGAAGGGGCGGGAGAGCTTGCCGAGCGACTGACGGCAGAACGTCGGCTTGCCTCGGTCGCACTGGGCGCACTGGCCGCAGTTGCCGAGCGTCGAGAGCACGACGTGGTCACCGACCTGGACGTTGGTGACGTCGTCGGAGACCTGGGTGACGACACCGGCGCCCTCGTGGCCGAGCACGACGGGCGGCGGGAACATGATCGTGCCGTTCAGCACCGAGACGTCGCTGTGGCACAGGCCCGCGGCCTCGATGCGCACCCGGACCTCACCGGCGCGCAGGTCGCGCACGCTCAGATCGGTCTCGACGGCGGCCTTCTGGCCGTCCCACACGATGCCCTTCATGGAGCGCTCCCCTTCTGCTGATCCACGGTCCCCGACCGGGTCGATGCCCGACGGGACGTCGTCGGTGCGGTGCTCCACCGTAGTCGCCGGGTAGAACGCGTTTCAGTTCGAGGGGGCCGGCAGTTCGAGGGGGCCGGCAGTTCGAGGGGCCGGCAGTTCGAGGTACGGCAGTTCGAGGGGTACGGCCCGCACGAGCTGCCGGTTCTGTTCGTCGAGGTACGCCGGTTCGGCGT
>JAFAFZ010000385.1 GCA_023423215.1 Actinomycetes bacterium | reverse complement strand
GGGGAAGCGCACGCCAGGGCATGTGCTTCCCCACCCGGTTCGGAGCGGTGCGTCCCGCCGTCGGGAACTCAGTTGCTGGCGGCGCTGCGGCGCTCGACGACCTCTCGGATCGTGGCGAAGAACCGGTGGTTCGCCGCATGTCGCCAACGGGCGCCGTCCACCATGCGCGCACCCCAGCCCTCGTGCTGCTCCGCGAGCGGGGCGACGACGTGGTCGAGCCACTCCTTGCCGTGCCGGGGATCTGCGAGGGCGTGCTCCTCGTAGAAGGGCAGCGCTCCCTCGGGTGCGTCGACGCGACGCAGCGCGGCGATGACGGCCCGGCAGCGGGGGCCCGCCTGCATCTCGAGCAGGCCCAGAGCGCCCAGGAGCTCGGGCTGCAACGCCCGGTTGGTGGCGAGCACGCCGCCGAGCGCCATGCGGTGCAGCGCCTCGAGCGGCAGGTGCTGGCGGGGGATGCGTGGCATCTCGCTCGCCTCGACCAAGCGGTCGTGCAGCACGGTGTGCACCTCGTCGAGCTCGCCCCGACCCATCTCGTCCCAGTAGTTGGCGCCGAGCGTGACCTTCGGCCCGTCGTGGATGCCGACCTGCGCCAGCGCGACCAGGTCGTCGAAGCCGGCGTCGGGCCCACCCTCGTGCGCCAGGAAGTCGACGATCTGGGGCCACGTGGCATCGTCGGCCAGCCATCGGTACACCTCGGGGACCAGCTCGGCGGCGCCGACGCGACGCATCGCCGCGACCGCATCGGCACCGTCGACCAGTGCGAGCCCGTCGTCGCGCACCGCCGCGCGCACGCGGCCCAGGTAGCGGGATTCCAGCTCGGTCTTCAGCGCGACGACGGTCGGGTGGAACTGGAAGCGCTCCCGTCCGCCCAGGTCGGTGATGGGCGCCATCCACAGGTCGTGCAGGTCCATCAGCGTGACCAGCTCGTCGCGTTCGTCGAGCGCCCCGTCGGCGCGCAGCTGGTCCCACGTCGGGTCGTCGTCGGCCGCCATGGCCCGGGCGAGCCGCGTGTGGAGGGGGGTCGCGACCTGTCCGTCGCGTGCCCGCCTCGCCCGGGCCGGAGTCGGTGTCGGTGGGGCGAATATGGTCGCGGTCAACGCGAGGCTCCTTCGGCTCGGAAGAGGGCGAGGACGGCCCGCTCGTCGTCGTGGCTGCGGACCTCGCCGGCGCGGAGGCCGGCGGGCAGCTGCCGGGCGACCTCGGCGGCCTGTGCGGGGCCACGCACCAGCAGCAGGGCGACGCCGCCGTCGTCGAGGACCTGGTCGATCACGGCGACGCACTCCGCGACCACCGCCAGACCGTCAGGCCCGCCGTCCACCGCTCGCTCCGGATCCGCGGGGAAGGATGCGACGTCCGTGCTCGGCAGGTACGGAGGGTCGGCCAGCACGAGCGGGAAGCGCTCCGTGCTGGCGCACAGACCGAGCAGGGCGGCGCACCGCACCGTCACGTGGTCGGTCAGCCCGGCCGCCGCGGCGTTGCGGCGGGCGAAGGCCGCGGCCGAGTCGCAGACGTCCACCTGGACCAGGTGGCGGCGTGTGCGTCGGACGGCCTCCAGGCCGATGTGGCCGACGCCGCAGCACAGCTCGAGCATCGGGCCCGGAGGCAGCACGGCGTCGAACTCGACGGCCCAGTCGCTCTGGAGGAGGGTCCACGATCGTGGCTCCAGGACCTGGGCGTCGTGCTCGACCGTCAGACCGCCGAACTCGGCGAGCAGCGGGGAAGTGGTGGTCACGGGCCCCAGGTACCCGAGGCCCGAGCACGCGAAACGGACTTCCCCCGTGCGGGGGGCCTTCCCGGCGCCTCCGCACGGACGTAGGGTCCACAGGGCCGGAGGAGCGCGGCGCGGTTGCGTCCCCGACCACCGCGACGAACGGGCGGCCGTTCGCGTCTCGTTCGCGCCCCGCGGGGTCGACTCTCCGGCACGGCTCGACGGACCGGGAGGGGACCATGCGCCCACGACGATGGCTGGTGGCGGCGGTGGCCGTCGTGCTCGGGTGCTCGGTGCTCTCGGCCTGCGGGCCGGAGCAGGTGCTGAGCTACCGCGTCGCCACCCGCGGTCCGGTGAGCGCCGACGTCGGCGAGTTCGAGCGCCACGTCGCGGCGACGCTGGCCGACGATCGTGGCTGGTCCCTCGGCGGGTCGCTCGCGTTCCAGCAGACCACGGGACCCGCCGATCTGACGATCTGGCTGTCGACGGCGGGCAGCGTGCCCTCGTTCTCGTCCGGGTGCAGCACGCAGTGGTCCTGCCGCGCGGGGTCCGACGTGGTCATCAACGAGGACCGCTGGCTCGGCGCGACCGCGACGTGGCCCTACGGCCTGGACACGTACCGGCACTACGTCGTGAACCACGAGGTCGGGCACTGGCTCGGCCTGGGCCACGCCGGCTGCCCCGGGCCCGGCGAGCGGGCGCCGGTGATGGTGCAGCAGTCCAAGGGCGGATCGATCCTCGGGCCGTGCCGGTTCAACACCTGGCCGACCGACGGCGAGCGGGCACAGGTCGCCGCCAACCGGGGCGTCGGCGTGCGGCCGACCCACCTCCCGACACCGGACGACCCCTTCGGCCACCTCGACGTGGCCGAGGTGGTCCGGCATCCGGACGGCCGCCCGGCGCAGGTGCACCTGGCGGGCTGGGCGATCGACGGCGACACGCGTGATCCGCTGGCCGTCAACGTCGTCGTGGACGGCCGGCCGCTGACGATCCTCGCCGCCGACCGCGAGCGCACCGACCTGGACGCGGCCTACCCACGCGGCCCGTGGCACGGCTTCGACGCGGTGCTGGACGTGCCCGCCGAGTCCCAGATCGTCTGCGTGGACGCGCTGGGCGTCGCGTCCGGTGCCGGTGCGTCGACCCTGGGGTGCACCGTCGTGAAGTGACCGGCCCGCCCCGGCGGTCCGGCGCTCGACCTCAGGCGTCGGTGGGTGCGGCGAACGGCGAGGGCGTGACCGCGTCGGCCCGGGCCATCGCCTCGGCCACGAGCTTCTCGAGCGGCATGGTGCGGCCGAGGTTCCACCGGCGGCTGAGCTCGGCTGGGTCGAGCTGCTCGCGCAGCCGGGCGACGCTGTCGTCGTGCAGGGGGCGCAGGAACGGGAGGATCGTCAGGCCGTTCGCCTCGCGCTGCAGCTCCGCGGCACCGTGCAGCAGCGCCGACCAGTCGGCGTCGCCGTGCGCGCTCGCCAGGGTCGCCAGCACCTGGATGCTCTCGGCCAACCCCCGGGCGTCGCGGATCGACCAGCGCAGCTCGAGGCTCTCGGTGACCGGCGCGACGGCGTCGAGCGTGTCGCCCAGCATGATCGAGACGATCCCGACGCTGAACTGCGCCCACGCGATGCCCCAGGGCTGGATGACCAGCCGGGTCAGCTCGAGCGACCGGGCCAGGCGCGCCGACATCTCGCCCAGGTCGCCGCGCAGGAAGGCGGCGTAGGCCAGGCCGAAGTGGCCGAGCCCGATCAGGAAGGTGTCGTCGAGCCGCAGCGCCAGCTCGAGGCTCTCGGCGAAGAGCTGCTCCGTCTCGTCGGTCCGGCCGAGGCTGAACGCGATGTTGCCCTGCTCGGCCAGCGACCAGGCCAGCCAGTGCTCGTCGCCCGCCGCCCGCACCATCGGCAACCCCACCCGCATCAGGTCCCATGCGGCCTCGAAGTCGCCCTGGAGCGCCACGAGCCACCCCTGCGCGTCCAGCGCCCGACCCCGTTCGATCGTCGGGGCCTGCGGGGCCCGCCCCAGCACCTCGCGCAGGCGTCGCTCGCCCTCGCGGTACTGGCCGCGCACGTCCCAGAAGGGCCAGAGCGACGCGGCCAACCGCAGGCCCTCGACCGGGTCGCCGGCGCCGACGGCGTGGTCGAGCGCGGGTGCGCAGGTTGTCCTGCTCGCGCTCGATGCGACCCAGCCACGCCGGCATGTCGCTGCCCCAGAACCCGTCCCACGCCCGCTCGGCCAGCGCCCGGTGCCAGGCGAGGTGCCGATCCCAGACCGCCTCGGTCTCGCCGGCCGCGACGAGCTGCTCGACGGCGAACTCGCGGATGGTCTCGAGCATCGTGACCCGGGCACCGCTGCGTGCGTCCTCGAGCGCGACCACCAGGGACTTGTCGACGAGGCCCTCGACCAGCTCCAGCACGCGCGCCGCGGGCAGGTCGTCGCCCGAGCAGATCGCCTCGACCGCGTCGATGCCGGCGCCCCCGGCGAACACCCCGAGGCGGCGGAAGACCCGCTGCTCGTCCTCGTCCAGGTGGTCGTGGCTCCACGAGATCGTGGTGCGCAGCGTGTGGTGCCGTGCGGGGCGGTCCGGTGAGCTCGCCTCGAGGACGTCGAGCGGGCGGGCCAGCCGTCGCAGCAGGTCGGCCGGCTGCAGCAGGCGCATGCGCCCGGCGGCCAGCTCGAGCGCCAGGGGCAACCCGTCGAGCCGGCGGGCGATCTCGGCCATCGCGTCGACGTTTGCTGGCTCGAGCCGGAAGCTCGGGTGCACCCGCTGGATGCGGTCGACGAGCAGCTGCACCGCCGGGGACGTGCCGACGGCGTCGATCGACGTCTGCTCGACCGGGTCGGGCACGGCGAGCGGGAGCAGGGGGAACTCGTGCTCCCAGCGCAGCCGCAGCGGCTGCCGGCTGGTCACGACGAGCTGCACGGCGTCGGTCGCCGTGAGGATCTGCGCCAGCTCGCCCGCCGCCTCGATGAGGTGCTCGAAGTTGTCGACCACGAGCAGCACCGGCTGGTCGTGCAGCACGGTCGTGATCGCCTCGATCAGCGTGCGCTCGCCCGCGTCCGAGATGCCCAGCGCGGCGGCCATCGTGGGCAGCGCGAGCTCGGCGGCGCGCACGCCGGTCAGGTCCGCGTAGGCGACCCGTCGCCCGCGCTCGTCGCGCAGCCGCGTCGCGAGCTCGGTCGCCAGGCGGGTCTTGCCGCTCCCCCCGGGTCCGGTGATCGTCACCAGGCGGGCGCCGTGGCCCAGGACCAGCTCCTCGAGCGCGGCGAGCTCGACCTCGCGGCCCAGGATCGGCGACGGAGCGTTCGGGATGGCCCGCAGCGGGCCGGTCCGCGCCGGCCCACCGACCACGTCGACGTGGTCCGGCTCGAAGCGCTCGCTGAGCAGCACCGCCAGGTCGTCGAGCAGCAGGCTGCAGAGCTCGTCCGGCGTCGAGAACGACCGGTACGAGGTCGAGCCGTCGTCGCGGATCCGGTCGATGAGCTCCTCGAGTCGTGGCTCACGAGCCGTCGACTCCTTCAGGTAGACGAGCTTCGGGTGCGCCGCGGCGAGCCGCCACTCGTCCTCGAGGCCCGAGATCTGCATGTCCGGGGCGACCCAGCCGTAGCGCTCCCAGTACAGCCCGACGAACACGTGGCTCTGCTCGAGGTACGCGCGGTACAGGTCGGCCGGCGGGTGCGGCCGCGCCCCGAGCTCGAACATCACCGGCACCAGGTGCAGCTGCTCGATCGCCGCACGCGCGGCCACCCGCTCGTCGGCGAGCTCCTGCAGGGTGGAGCTGACGAACACCCTCAGCCGCTGGTCCGGTGTGCGGATCATCAGCACCGTCTCCCACGATCGCGAGGTCGTTGTGCTCGGAACGTTAGCCCTGCGACCGTGCGCGGCGGGCGGTCCCGTCCGATCCCCCACCCGCGGACCGCCGGTGCCTTGCCGCGGGGCGGCACGCCTGCAAGGTTCTGGCGCATCGTGCTGCCACCGGACCGCCTCCTCCCCGCCGACCCCGGCGTGCGCCGCCTCGCACGCTCCCTCCTCGAGCACACGCAGGACCTGCCGATCGTGAGCCCGCACGGCCACGTCGATCCGCGCACCTTCGCCGAGGACGCGCCGATCGGGGATCCGGCGGTCGAGCTGGTCAGCCGGGACCACTACGTGCTGCGCATGCTCTACAGCCAGGGCGTGCCGCTCGAGGCGCTCGGCGTGGCACCCGTGGACGGCAGCACGACGGTCGCCGACGGTCGCTCGACGTGGCGCACGCTCGGCGAGCACCTCCACCTGTTCCGCGGCACGCCGTCACGGATCTGGCTCGAGCACACCCTGTCCGAGGTGCTCGGCGTGGATGAGCGGCTCGGCCCGGACACCGCCGACGCGATCTACGACGAGCTCGTCGACCGGCTCGCCCGACCCGACTTCCGGCCGCGTGCGCTGTTCGACCGGTTCGGCATCGAGCTCCTCGCGACGACCGACGGCGCGCTCGACGAGCTCTCGTCCCACGCCGCGATCCGCGCCAGCGGCTGGTCGGGACGTGTGGTGCCGACCTTCCGCCCCGACGACGTCGTCGATCCGGACCGGCCCGGCTTCGTGCGGTCGCTCGACCGCCTGGCGGAGCTGACCGGCGAGGACACCACCACCTGGCCCGGGTACCTGGCGGCGCTGCGCCGAAGGCGGGCGGACTTCGTCGCCGCAGGGGCCACGGCGACCGACCACGGCCCGGCGAGCGCCGTGACCCACGACCTGCCGGCGGACGAGGTCGACGCGCTGTTCCACCGGGTCCGCACGGGCGTCGGCGTGCGAGGCGACGGCGAGCGGTTCCGCGGGCAGATGCTCGTCGAGCTGGCGGCGATGAGCCTGGACGACGGGCTGGTCATGCAGCTGCACGCCGGATCGTGGCGGGGGCACAACCCCTGGGTGACCGAGCGCTACGGCCCGGACAAGGGCTGCGACATCCCGACGACGATCGACTACGTGGGGTCGTTGAAGCCGCTGCTCGACCGCTTCGGCAACGAGCCGTCGTTCACGTTCGTCGTCTACACGCTCGACGAGAGCACCTACAGCCGGGAGCTCGCCCCGCTGGCCGGCCACTACCCGGCGCTGCGCCTGGGGCCGCCGTGGTGGTTCCACGACAGCCCCGAGGGCATCCGCCGCTTCCGCCAGCTCGTCACCGAGACCGCCGGCTTCGCCAACACCGTCGGGTTCAACGACGACGCCCGCTCGCTGCTCACCATCCCGGCGCGCCACGACATGGTGCGCCGGGTCGACGCCGGGTTCCTGGCCGGGCTCGTGGCCGAGGGTCGCCTGCACGAGGACGAGGCGGTCGAGGTCGCCGAGGACCTGGCCCACGGCCTGGCCCGACGCGCCTTTCGCATCGACGAGCGCCGCATCGACGAGGCCCGCGTCGGTGGGACCGACCGGGTGGGCGCGTGAACCGGCCGCCGAGCCCGGTCCCGATCGTGCTCGTCGGCCTGATGGGCGCGGGCAAGTCGACCGTCGGGCGGCTCGTCGCCGAGGCCACCGGCCGGACGCGCGTCGACGGCGACGTCGAGATCACCGAGCGCACCGGACGGACCGTGCGCGAGCTGTGGGAGGACGGCGGCGAAGCGGCGTACCGCGAGCTGGAGCGGTCGACCGCGCTCGAGGCGCTGACCCGGCCGGACGTCGTGCTGGCGGCACCCGGCGGCGTGGTGCTCGATCCCGGGGTGCGTGCGGCGCTCGAGCCCGCCCGGGTCGTCTGGCTG
>JAFAFZ010000384.1 GCA_023423215.1 Actinomycetes bacterium | reverse complement strand
GCGCCTGCCAGAGCGGCGGTCGCCAGGCCAGCAGGTTGTCCAACCGGCCGCCCCAGTACATGCCGAGGCCCACACCGATGCTGATCGCGAGGAGCGTCGGGATGAGCGCCACGCACGGAAAGCTAGTGGAGCCCTCGCCGCTACCGTGGGCCCATGACCGACTCCGCCGATCCGTCGACCGCCGCCACGTCGGGCACGGACCCGTCGACCGAGCCCGCGGGTGACGAGGTCCGCTACGAGGTGCACGACGGCATCGCGACGCTGACGATCGACCGTCCGGCCCGTCGCAACGCGCTCAGCTGGGACGTCGTCGCGCAGCTCCGGACCCACGTCGGCGAGGCCCACGAGGACCCCGAGGTGCGGGTGCTCGTGCTGACCGGCGCGGGTGACGTCGCATTCTGCGCCGGGGCGGACCTGGGCGGCATGCGCGACGAGGTCGACCCGGCGACCGGTCGTCGTCCCGACCCGGTCCTGCTGCACGACGCCCGCGGCGAGCTCGCCGGGCTCTTCGAGGACCTGTACGCACTGGGCAAGCCGACCGTCGCCCGGGTGTTCGGCTTCTGCCTGGCCGGCGGGTTCGGGCTGGCGCTCGCGTGCGACCTGGTCGTCGCCGCCGAGGATGCGGTGTTCGCCACACCCGAGATCGACGTCGGCCTGTGGCCGTACATGATCACCGTGCCGCTCACACGGTCGATGCCACCGAAGCGTGCGCTCGAGCTGATGATGACCGGACGGCGGCTGGACGCGGCCACGGCCGAGCAGTGGGGCTTCGTCACCCGCGTCGTGCCCGTGGACCAGCTCGACGCCGCCGTCGCCGAGCTCGCCGGCACGCTCGCCGCGAAGCCGGCGACCGCGATGCGCCTCGGGCGCGACAGCTTCTACGCCGTCTGGGACCGCAGCGCGTCCGACGCCCTGGCGCTGCTCCACCCGATGCTCGGCGTCGCAGCGGACGTCGACGACGCCGTCGAGGGCGTCGCCGCGTTCATGGAGAAGCGACCCCCGTCCTGGCGCCGCGGCTGAGGCGACGGCGCACGGGGTGCGCTGGCGGCACCCCGTACGCGGTGGGCTAGAACCAACCGGATGAACGTCTGGCTGCTCGTCCACATCCTCTCCGCCATCGTCGCGTTCGGCGTGCTGTTCTCGCAGCCGCTGGTCGCCCGCTCCGTCGAGGGTGCCGGCGCGGCGTTCGCCAAGGTCGGCCTGTATATCCAGGCGCCCGCGCTGGTCGTCCTGATCGGAGCCGGCATCGGCCTCATGTACGACATGGACCGCGACTTCGGCGAGCCGTGGGTCTCGGTCGCCTTCACCGTCTGGATGCTGATGGCCGGCGTGCTCTTCTTCCTGGTGCGCGCGCACCGCGCCGAGTCCAAGGCCGTGCAGCCGCTCACCGGTGCCATGCACCTGCTGCTCGTCGTCGCGCTCTGGGCGATGATCTGGCAGCCCGGCGCGTACGGGGGCTGAGCGTGCCGATCATCACCTACTCGTCCGAGGACCGTGTCGGGCGGGTGCGCATCTCCCGACCGGAGCGCCGCAACGCGCTCAACCACGAGGCGCTCGACGAGCTGCACCACGCCGTGCAGTCCGCGCTCGAGGACGAGGTCCGCGTCCTCGTGCTGACCGGCGACCAGGACCAGTTCTGCAGCGGCGCCGACCTGAAGGAGCTCGAGGACCTGCAGTTCACCCGCCGGCTCCGCACCGTGCTCGACGAGCTCGCCGGCGTGCCGTTCCCCACCGTCGCGGCCATCTCGGGGGCGTGCATGGGCTTGGGCATCCAGCTGTCGCTGGCGTGCGACCTGCGCCTGGCCACGCCCGACGCACGCTTCGCGGTGCCGACGGCGAAGCTCGGGCTGATGGTCGACCACTGGACGGTGCAGCGTCTGGCGCTGCTGGCCGGCCAGTCGACCGCCCGGTGGATGCTGCTCACGGCACGCCCGATCGACGGCGCCCGCGCCGAGTCGGTCGGCTACGTGCACCAGCTCGTCGACGTGGACGAGGGCGCCTCGCCCGGGGAGTCGGTGCTGGCGGCGGCCGAGCACCTGGCCGCCGAGCTCGCCGCGCTGGCCCCGCTGTCGCTGCGCGGCTCGAAGCTGGGCCTCGACCTGCTCGAGCAGCGACCCGAGCTGCTGGACCCGGGGTCCGAGTTCGAGGCGGCGTTCACGACCGCGTGGACCTCGGACGACCTCGTCGAGGGCCGCGCTGCGTTCCGCGACCGTAGACCGGCGGAGTTCCGGGGCCGCTGATCACCGCGCGGCCGGGCGCGTCAGCGTGCGGTGCCGCGCTGGGTGCCGGTGAGGGGATCGCCGGTCGAGGAGACGACCGTGCAGATCACCGTGCGGTCGGTGCGCTCCCAGGACTGCTCCGAGGGCCACCAGACCTGGATGTCGAGCTGGGACAGCGTCCAGCGCAGCCCTACGAACGGCTCGAAGCGGTCGTAGCAGGCCTGCTCGGACCAGTTCTGCACCGTCGCGGTGCCCGGGTACGACGTGCCGCGTCCGGCGCCCTCGCCCTCGTACTCGACGACGTCGTACACCTCGTAGGTGTGGGGGTTGGCGCAGTCGACCAGGTACACCGCGCTCTCGGCGGCGTCGGCCTGCTCGACCGGATCGAAGCACTGACCCGTCTCGAGCTCGCGCAGCCCTTCGACCTCGGCCCCCGGCGGGGCGCCCGGCGCCGCGGTCGTCACCGTCTGGTCCGCGACCGGTGCGGTCGTCGTGGTGGCCTCCGCATCGTCGTCACCGCCGCTGCAGGCACCCAGCAGCACCGGCACGGCCGCGAGGCCCGCCAGCACCCGCAGCCGCCGAGGCGCGAGGCGACCGGTCGTCGGGCGGCCGAGCTCTCCGGGGGCGGTCACAGCGACGGAAGGTAGCGGTCCATGTAGACGTAGCCGAACCACACGAGCACGAGGATCGCGGGCGTGGCGACCAGGTAGACCGCCCAGCGGCGCAGGTGGCGCCCCAGGAACCAGGCCAGCAGCGCCACCGCCGCGGCGCCCAGCCCGAACAGCAGCGCGGTCGGCAGGGCGGACGGATCGCCCTCGAGCCCCTCGTCGAACTGGTCCTCGACCGCGGCGGCGGTGTCGTCGGTCTGGGGTCGTTCCTCGGTGACCGACACGGGGGCGGCCGCCGCCGGTTCGGACTTCAGGGTCGCGTGCACGATGATGCGCTGCTTCGCCGAGTACTTGGGGTGGCAGGCGGTCAGGGTGATGCGGTCGTCGCCCATGTCGGAGAGCACCTCGACCTGCTCGGGCGACACGACGTACCAGGCCTGCTCGGTCTCGCCCGGCGCGGGGATGACGACGTAGGTGAACTCGCCCTGCGGGGTCGTCACCTGGATCTCGTCACCGGGGACGAGCTCGTCGATGCGGTTGAACGGCGCGCCGTAGGTGGTGCGGTGCCCGGCGATGCCCGCGTTGCCCGCCTGCCCGGGCAGGGGGGTGCCGGGGTAGTGGCCGGGCCCCTTCTTCAGGTCCGCCTTGTTGACGCCCTCGACGATCACGCGCTGCAGCTCGATCTTCGGGATCGTGATGATGCCGACCGGTTCGCCCTCGGGCGGCGGTTCCGTGGCCGGCGCGGTGGCCGAGTCCACCTGGGCGAGCTGGTCGTTGAGCTCGGAGAGGTCGAGCGTCGCGCTGTCGGTGTCGCCCAGGTCCGAGGCCAGGTCCTCGGTGAGCTGCGACTGCCCGCGCGCCTCCTCGAAGCCGGTGCCCCACAGCTGGAACGCGACGAAGCCCAGCACGAGCAGCCCCGCGGTGATGAGGAGCTTGCCGACCGCCCCGAGGATCCGTCCGAACACGGCGATCACCGTATCGGCGCGACCACGCCCTTCCGTGTGCATCGCCGCGGTCCTGCTGAGGAGCGTCGCCCGCAGTGGCGGCGAGGCTTGGCTCCGCGTTCCCCGCGACCGGTACCGTGGACCGCCGGACCGTCCCGGAGCCACCTGTCTTGGAGCCCATCGTCCACCTCCGTTCCGCGGTCGCCCTGATCGGCCGCTTCCCCGCCCTCGCCGGTGCGGACCTCGACGTCGATCCCGGGGAGATCGTGCTGCTGCGGGGACCCAACGGCGCGGGCAAGACGACGTTGCTGCGCGTCTGCGCAGGGCTCGTCCCCGTCACCTCGGGGACCGCGCAGGTGCTGGGCCGGGACCTGGTGCAGGACCGCACCGCCGTGCGCCGCCGCGTCGGGCTGCTGGGCCACGCGACGTTCCTCTACGAGGACCTGAGCGTCGTCGAGAACCTGGACTTCTGGTCGCGCGCCTCCGGCGCGACCGTCGACGAGGGCCGCGCCGCGCTCCGTCGCCTCGGCGTCGCGGACCGGCTCTGGCAGCTCCCGGTGCGCTCGCTGTCCGCCGGGCAGCGGCGCCGCACCTCGTTCGCGGCGATGGTGTGCCGCCGTCCCGAGCTGTGGCTGCTCGACGAGCCGCACGCCGGCCTGGACAGCGATGGCCGCGACGTCATCGACCAGCTGATGCGCGATGCGGCCGCTCGGGGTGCCACGGTGCTGTTCGCGTCGCACGAGCTCGACCGCGCCCACGACGTCGCCGATCGCTCGGTCACCATCAGCGGCGGCGTGACGACGCCGGATCCGGTGCCCGAGGGCGCCGGCGACGCGGAGCGTCCGACGTGATGCGCGACGTGTGGCTGGTGGCCGCCAAGGACCTGCGGCTCGAACGCCGCTCCAAGATCGGCATCGCCCAGGTCCTGCCGTTCGCGGTGCTGGTGCTCCTGCTGTTCGCGTTCGCCCTGGACCCCGACCGTGGCGTGCTGCGCATGGCGACGCCCGGCCTGTTCTGGGTCACCGTGCTGTTCTCGTCGGTGCTGACGCTGCAGCGCAGCTTCGGGGTCGAGGCCGAGGACGGCATCCTGGACGCCCTGCGGCTCAGCGGCATGGCTCCCGCGGCGATCTACCTGGGCAAGGTGGCGGCGCTGGTGGTGCAGCTGCTGGCGCTCGAGGCCGTCCTGGCGGTCGGCGTGGCGATCTTCTACGACACCCGATTCCACCGGATCCCGCTGCTGCTCGTGATCTCGCTGGCGGCGACGCTCGGGATAGCGGCCTCGGGGGCGGTCTACGGAGCGCTCGCCGCACGGCTGCGCAGCCGGGACACGCTACTGCCTCTGCTGCTGCTGCCGCTGCTCGCACCTGTGTTGATCTCAGCAACGCGCGGCTTCGAAGTAGGGATGGAGCGCGAAGCAGTGACAGGCTGGTCCTGGGCCGCGCTGCTGGGCATCTTCGCCCTGGTGTACCTCGCCCTCGGCTCCTTCCTGTTCCGTCCGCTCCTGGAGGATGCATGACCTCGACGACCACGGGTCCCGGCGCGAACGCGCGTCCTGCCCCCAGTGGCACCGGATCCCGCGGCACCCGCGTGCTCGGCGCGGCGTCCCTGGTCGCCATCGTCGTCGCGGTCGTCTACGGCCTGTTCATCAGCGCCCCGGACGCGCAGCTCGGCGAGACGATCCGCATCATCTACATGCACGTGCCGACGGTCATGGCGGCCTACATCGCCTTCATCATCACCGCGGTGTCCTCGGCGATGTACCTCTGGAAGCGCACCGAGTTCTGGGACCTGCTCGGCTCGTCCTCGGCAGAGATCGGCGTGCTGTTCTTCGCGGTGACGATCGTGGACGGCGCCCTGTGGGGCAAGGTCACCTGGGGCGTGTTCTGGCGGTGGGAGCCCCGACTGACGACCTCGGCGGTGCTGCTCATCATGTACATCGGCTACCTGGCGGTGCGTGCCATCCCGGCGGATGCCCGGACCCGTGCGACCCGCTGCGCCATCATCGGCCTGGTCGCCGTGGTCAACATCCCGATCGTGCACAAGGCGGTCGACTGGTGGCGCGGCCTGCACCAGGGCCGCACCGTGCTCGGCACCATCGACCCGGAGATGGGCGGGACCCAGCTCTTCGCCATGTACTCCGCCCTGCTGGCGGGCATGTTGGTGTTCGCCTGGCTGCTGATCCACCGGTTCCGCGTCGCGTTCCTCGCCGAGCGGGCGGCGGACGAGGGCCTGGACGTCGCGCTCGCCGAGCGTCGCCTCGAGGGCGGCGCCGGCCTGGACGGCACGGGCGGCGGCACGACCACGACGGGAGCGACCTCATGAGCGTCACCGCACAGCTGCTCGCACAGGCGGGTGGCAGCCCCGAGAACGAGGTGCCCTACATCATCGGGGCCTGGGGCGTGACCTTCGTCGCGGGCGGCGTGTACGCCCCCGCGGGCCTCCGCCAGGGCCGCCGCCGCGCGCAGGTCGTGCCCGCCG
>JAFAFZ010000314.1 GCA_023423215.1 Actinomycetes bacterium | reverse complement strand
GACGACCCCTCGTCGAGCAGCCGCGCGGTGAGCGTGCCGGCGGCCGCGGCGGCGGCGAAGAACAGCGGGTCCTGGTCGACGGTGCGCCCCATCGTGGTGACCTTCAGGTCGACCGCGTCGAGCAGCCCAGCCGCGTCGGGCACGTCCAGGTCCTCGGCGACCCGCACACCGGGCAGGTCGGCGGCGTCCGCCGGCACGGGCGCGACCCAGGGGCGCGACGACGTCATCGACGCCGAGGTCAGGCTGTGGTGCGAGATGCCCCGATGGCGTCCACGCGGGTCCCCGTCGCTGGCCCGCACGCACATCACTGGCGTGCCGCCGCGGGCGGCGACCGTGTCGAGCAGCGGCGCGACCTCGATGGCCGTGGTGCCCAGCCGGGTGCCGGTGCCGACGACGCCGGGCCCCATGCCGACGACGATGGCGTCCGCGCCGAGGGTGTGCCGGGCGAGGCCGAGCGCGGACGCGACGGTCACCGCCTCGAGGTCGCCGCCGAACGCGTGCCCGGCCGTGACCGTCCCGGCCAGGATCCCCCGCTCGCGCAGGCCGTGGACCAGGTCGGACATGGCGAGCGGCAGCGACGCGCCGTCGGTCATCACGTACACCAGGCGCTTGCCCGGCGCTGCCGCGGCGAACGCGACCGCCGCGGTGGCGACCTGGCTGTGCACCGAGCACACGAGCACCGGCGTGCCGTCGAGCGGATCGTCGGACTCGGGATGGGTCAGCTCGTCGGTCCCGGCGTCGAACTGCAGGCTCGTGTAGCGCAGCTTCATGATGTGCTCGGGGCCGGGGCTGACGAGCTCCTCGAGCGACAGGTTCCAGTGCACGAAGTGCCAGCCGCCGGTGCCGAGGCCGAGCTCGACCGCCGTCGTGTTCACGACGACGGGATCGCCGACGGCGCACTCCCCCGTCAGCTGCGTCAGGCCGTAGGCCCGGGCGTCGCCGCCGTCGGGCATGCGCACCCGCAGCCGCTGCAGCCCGGGTCGTTCGGAGAGGATCTCGGTGACCTGGGCGGTCCGGAACGTGGGCACCCAGGTGGTCTAGCCGAACGCCGGACGCTGCGCGGACGCGGCCGCGGCGTCACGACGCCGCCACTCGGCGCGCAGCGACCGCATCGACGAGATCAGCAGCCACAGGACCAGTGCACCGGCGGCCATCACCGCCAGGCCGCTCGCCCACGGGGCGGAGCGGATCCGGAACACCGAGACGACCACGATCGCCATCCAGCTGCGCATCCACCACCTGCCCCAGGCCTCGGATCGTCCGGCCGCGTCGAACACCAGGCCGGCCTCGAGCGGCGGGGCCACCACGTTGACCACCGGCACGAGCCAGTTCGCGACCGAGCGTCGCTGGTGGATCCAGCGGTGCGGTCCCCACCAGTCGCGCAGCGAGTCGATCCACCAACCGGTCAGTCCCCACGTGGCGATGAGGGTGGCGAGCACGGGTACGCCGACGACGGCCGTTCCCCAGCGCGAGAGGTCCTGGACCGTGCTGGCCCACATCAGGAGCGGACACAGCAGCACCAGCGCCACCGCAGCGGCGATGGCCAGGCCCGCGCGGAACTCGATGCGCTGCCGCAGCACGGCCTCGTCGCTCCCCGCCTCGTCCCGCTCCACCTCGCGCAGGGTACGGACCGTCCCCGGTCCCGTCCAGCACCGCCCGCTGCGAACCGGGAGCGGAACCGCATGCCAGGGGTGTGCTTCCCCACCCGGTTCGGAGGGGCCGGGCCGGATCAGAGCGAGGCGATCAGGCGCTCGACGCGTTCGTCGGTCGCCAGGAACGGGTCCTTGCACAGCACGGTGCGCTGCGCCTGGTCGTTCAGCTTCAGGTGCACCCAGTCGACCGTGTAGTCCCGCTTGCGCTCCTTGGCGCGACGGATGAACTCGCCGCGCAACTTGGCGCGGGTCGTCTGCGGCGGGGTCTCCATCGCCTCGGCGATGGCGCTGTCGGTGGTGATGCGCTCGACCATGCCGGCGCGCTGCAGCTTGTAGAACACCGACCGCCGGCGGCTGATGTCGTGGTACTGCAGGTCCAGCAGCGCGACCTTCGAGTGGTTCAGCGGCAGGTCGTGCTTCGCCCGGTAGGCCTCGATGAGGTTGTGCTTCGTGACCCAGTCGACCTCTCGGTCCAGCGACAGAGGGTCGCGCTCGAGGCCGGTCATCACGTGCTCCCACATGCCGAGCGCCTGCTTCTCCTGCGGGGAGAGGTCGTGGTTGTCGGCGTAGCGCAGCGCACGCGTCAGGTACTCGTTCTGGATCTCGAGCGCCGAGGCCTCTCGACCGTTCGCCAGGCGCACCCGGCGCGTGCAGGCGATGTCGTGGCTGATCTCGCGGATCGCCCGGATCGGGTTCTCCAGCGTCATGTCCCGCAGCACGACGCTCGGGTCCTCGAGCATGCGCAGGATGATCGAGCAGGCGCCGACCTTCAGGAACGTCGCGTACTCGCTCATGTTCGAGTCGCCGACGATGACGTGCAGCCGTCGGAACCGGTCGGAGTCTGCGTGCGGCTCGTCCCGGGTGTTGATGATCGGGCGCGAGCGCGTCGTCGCCGAGGAGACGCCCTCCCAGATGTGCTCGGCACGCTGCGAGATCGAGAACTGCGCACCCCGGGCCGTCTGCAGCACCTTGCCGGCGCCCGCGTAGATCTGGCGGCTGACCAGGAACGGGATGAGGACCTCGGTGTAGTGGTTCAGGTCGTCGTCGCGGCTGGTCAGGTAGTTCTCGTGGCAGCCGTAGCTGTTGCCGGCCGAGTCGGTGTTGTTGCGGAACAGGTAGATGTCGCCGCGGATGCCCTCTTCGGCCAGGCGCTGCTCGGCGGACTCGACGAGCTGCTCGAGGATCCACTCGCCGGCCTTGTCGTGGGCGACCAGGTCGTGCAGCGAATCGCACTCGGGCGTCGCGTACTCGGGGTGGGAGCCGACGTCGAGGTACAGGCGTGCGCCGTTCGCCAGGAAGACGTTCGACGAACGTCCCCAGGAGACGACCCGGCGGAACAGGTAGCGGGCGACCTCGTCCGGGCTCAACCGGCGCTGCCCGCGCAGCGTGCAGGTCACCCCGTACTCGTTCTCGAGTCCGTAGATGCGCCGGTCCATGGCGTCAAGCTACCCGCACGGGGCGCGGAGAGGGCGCAGCCCCGGC
>JAFAFZ010000246.1 GCA_023423215.1 Actinomycetes bacterium | reverse complement strand
CACGACCCTCGGACAGGTCGTCGACGCCGGCGGCGGTCATGGCGATGAGGGTCGGCGTGCGGGTGTAGATCGGCAGGATGCCCGACGCGATCTGCACGGTCTCGGTCGCCGCGGCCAGGTAACCCATCAGGCTGACGGCGTCGTAGCCGTAGGCCTCGGCGACGTAGACGATGTCCATGCCCGACTTCTCGAGCGCCTGGACCTGGGCCACCGACTCGGCGAAGCCGCCGGCGTACCCGATCTGCATGCTGAGCTTCATGTCATCCCCCTTGCAGCCGGTGGACCGGCAGGTTCGATCCGGTCGCGTCGACGGGCGACGCGGTGGGCCTCAGGCCGAGGCGGCGGCGTCGGACCCGGCGGTCCCTGACCCGGACTCGGCCGGAGCGACGCCCGTCCACTCCTTGCGCAGCGCCAGCTGCGAGCGGTCCAGCGAACCGACGTCCGCGCCGTTCTCGAAGTAGACGCGGTAGCGGGTCCAGCGGAACCCGTTCACCAGGGTCACCTTGCCGGGCGTGCCGGCGGGAACACCGGGCAGGTCCACGGCCGCGACGACCTTCTCGTGGAACTTCAGCTTGTCGCCGTCTCGTTGCTTGGCCATCGGGGCACACCGTACCAACGGCCCAGCGCCGGGGGCGCATCCGTGGCGGCCCCTCAGATGCGTCGGGGCGGACGACCGAGCTCCTCGCGCCGCACGGCGAGCATCGTCAGATCCCGCGGCCGCGGTCCACCGACGTGGTCCTGCTGGCGACCGCTGCGCAGGCCACGCGGGTCCAGCCCGGCGCGAGCGCACAGCCGGCGACCCAGGTCCGCACGCGACAGCACCTCGGGTCCCGGGAGGTGCCACACGCCGGCACGCGCACCGCCATCCAGGTGGGTCAGCGCCCACAGCTCGCCGGCCAGGTCGTCCGCGAGGATCGGCTGGCGCAGCTCGTCGTCGAAGAGGACCAGGTCGTCGTCGCCGGTCGCGGCCGACAGCACCCGTGCCGTCCCGGGGTCGGGCGGGTCCAGCGACACCACGAGCGAGGGGCGCACGATGCACACCTCGGGCAGCGCGGCCGCCACGGCGACCTCGGCCTCGGCCTTCCAACGTCCGTAGTCGTGCACGGGCGTCGGCTCGTCGTCCTCGGCGTACGGCGCGTGCTCCCCGTCGAAGACCGACTCGGTGGACAGGTGGACCAGCTCGGCGCCGTGGCGGGCGCACGCCTCGGCGACCACGCGGCTGGCCGTGACGATGTCGTCGTGCGAGGTGGTCGTGTACGCCGTGTGCACCACCACGCGGGGCGCCAGGTCGACGAACAGGCGCTCGACGCCCTCGGCGTCGCACAGGTCGACCGGGTGCGCCGGGACGCCCTCGGGCGTCGGGCGTCGGCGCCGCGTGACGTGCACGTCCGGCGACGCGTCCGGGTGTCGCACCATGGCGGTCGCGACGACGCCCGCTCCCCCGGTGACCAGGACCGTCAGGACGGTGCCCCCGTCGCATCCGGCGCCGCCGACCTGCGGGTCTCGCGCCAGGTGCGGCCCTGCTCGACGTCGACGTCGTGCGGCAGCCCGAGCACACGCTCCGAGATGATGTTCCGCTGCACGTCGCCGGTGCCCCCGCCGATGGTGAGCGCCGGCGCGAACAGGAACCCGAAGTGCCACAGCGCGACGGGCGTGCCGAGCGGACCGACGTCGGTGAGCGTGCCCCCGGGACCCGCCAGGTCCTTGGCGACGTCCATGATGTGCTGGCCGTGCTCGTCCGCCAGGACCTTGCGGATCGACGCCTCGGGGCCGGGCTGCCGACCGGCGATGGCGGCGGTCACCGTGCGCAGCCGGATCAGCCGCAGGATCTCGGACTCGACGTACAGGTCGACGAGGCGCCGCCGCAGGTGCGGGTCGTCGGTGCCACCGGCGCCGCGCACGACGTCGAGCAGGTCACCCGCCTCGGGGCCCATCCCCCACAGCGCGCCGCCCGAGGACAGCGACACCCGCTCGTTCGACAGCGTGACCTTCGCGAGGCGCCACCCCTCGCCGACGCTGCCCACGAGCTGGTCGGCCGGGATGCGCACGTCGGAGAGGAACACCTCGTTGAAGGTGTGCCCGCCGGTCATCTCGACGATCGGGCGGATCTCGATGCCGGGCAGCGACATGTCGCAGACGAAGTACGAGATGCCCTGCTGCTTGGGCTCGTCCGCGTCGGTGCGGGCGATCAGGATGCCGTAGCGGGCGTGGTGTCCGAGCGAGGTCCAGATCTTCTGACCGTCCACGACCCACTCGTCGCCGTCGCGCACCGCATGCGTCGACAGCGATGCCAGGTCCGATCCGGCGCCCGGCTCGGAGAAGAGCTGGCACCACACGTCCTCACCGCTGAGCAGCCGAGGCAGGTAGCGGCGCTGCTGCTCCTCGGTGCCGGCCGCGAGCAGCGTCGGGCCGGCCCACCCGATGCCGATCGGGTTGGCCGGTCGCCGCACCCGTGCCCGGCGCAGCTCGTCGTCGATGATCAGCTGGTGGATCGGATCCGCGGCCAGGCCGTAGGGCCGGGGCCAGTGCGGCGCGACGTAGCCCGCGGCGGCCAGGTCCACGCCGGAGGGGTCGGGGTGTGCGGCGAGCCAGTCGCGCACCTCCCGGCGGCGGGGGTCGTCCTCGGGTGGCAGCTCGAAGTCCACGGCGGCGAGCGTAGGGGTCCGCCCGTCCCCGTGCGGCGGCGCTGCCGCAGCGGAGCCCGGCGTCGCTCTCCTGCGTCCGGAGCGCTGACGTACACTGCCCAGCCGTCGAGGGCCGATCGTGACCCACGACACGCGGCGCCGGTCCAGGCGGCGAGGACGACACCAGGGGGATCCCGATGGCCGGCTGGAACTTCGCGGAACTGTGGGAGCGCATCGCGGACCGCTTCCCCGACGCCCAGGCGCAGGTGCAGGGCGATCGCCGGTACTCGTGGCGGGAGTTCGACCGGCGCGCCGACGGGCTCGCCCGCTACCTGCTCGACCACGGTGCCCAGCACCAGGACAAGGTCGCGCTGTACCTGTACAACGCACCCGAGTACATGGAGGGCACCTACGCCGCCTACAAGGCGGGCCTGGTGCCGGTGAACACCAACTACCGCTACCTGGACGAGGAGCTCGCCTACCTCTGGGACAACGCGGACGCCGTCGCCGTCGTCTTCCACGGCACCTTCGCCGAGCGGGTCGACGCCGTGCGCGGCCGCCTCCCCGGCGTGCGCCACTGGCTCTGGGTCGACGACGGCTCGGGCCCCTGCCCCGAGTGGGCCGTTCCCTACGAGGACGTCGTCGCCACCGAGACCGAGCGCGTGGTCGCGCCCTGGGGCCGTTCGGGTGACGACATCACGATGATCTACACCGGTGGCACCACGGGCATGCCCAAGGGCGTCATGTGGCGCCAGGACGACCTGATCCGCGCCGTCAACGGCGTCGCCAACCCGACGTTCCTTCAGGACCCCGAGGAGGTCGGCATCGACACGCCGATCGAGGCGATCGCCGAGCCCGGGGCACCGGGCCTGCCGGCGTGCCCGCTGATGCACGGCACCGGCTGGTACACCGCGAACCTGTACCTGAGCGCCGCCGGATCGGTCGTGCTGCTCGAGGACCGGCACTTCGACGTGGTCGAGCTGCTCGACACGATCGAGCGTGAGGGCGTGGGAGCGCTGACGATCGTCGGCGACGCGTTCGCCAAGCCCATCGTCCGGGCGCTCGACGCCGAGCCGGACCGCTGGGACCTCTCGAGCCTCGTCCTCATCACGTCCTCGGGCGTCATGTGGTCGACCGCAGCGAAGCAGGGCCTGCTGCGCCACCACCCCGGCATGCTGCTGCTGGACTCGTTCTCCTCGTCCGAGGCCATCGGCCTGGGCTCGTCGGTCTCCGCGGCGGGCGCCGAGGAGAAGACGGCGCACTTCAACCTCGGCTCGGACGTGAAGGTCATCACCGACGACGGCCGCGACGTCGAGCCCGGATCCGGCGAGCGTGGCCGCGTCGCCATCCCGGGCCACGTGCCGCTCGGCTACTACAAGGACCCCGAGAAGACCGCCGCGACGTTCATCGAGCGCGACGGTCGCCGGTACTCGATGCCGGGCGACTACGCCACGGTCGAGGCCGACGGCTCGATCACGCTGCTCGGCCGGGGGTCGGTCTGCATCAACACCGGCGGCGAGAAGGTCTTCCCCGAAGAGGTGGAAGAGGTCCTCAAGACCCACGCCGAGGTGCGCGACGCCGTCGTGGTCGGCGTCCCCGACGAGAAGTTCGGCGAGGCCATCACGGCGGTGGTCGAGGTCGAGCCCGGCGCCGAGCCGTCCGACGCCGTGCTGATCGAGCACGTCAAGGAGTCCCTCGCCGCGTACAAGGCGCCGCGCCGGGTGCTGTTCATCGACACGATCGGGCGGGCCCCGAACGCCAAGGTCGACTACAAGCGCCTGCGCCAGTACGCCCTCGACGAGCTGGGCATCCAGGTCTAGGGGGTCGCGGACCGAGCACCGCTCCGTCTGGCAGAATGCCCGCAGCGCAGCGCTGGGGCGATGCGGAAGGAGCGGGATGAGGACGAGATCGGGGCGTACGCGCCGCGGTGTCACCGGCACGGCTCGATGGGTCGGACGGGTCACCGTGGTGCTCGGACTCGGGTGCATGGCCGCGGGCGTGCTGGCGCCCCCCGCGGGCGCGAACTACGGGCGGATCGCCGCCGAGGCGCGCTGCGACCGCAACGTCAGCTGGATCGCGTCGGCCTCGACCGAGGGCAGCGCGGAGGAGCGGACCAACGGGCAGGTGCTCGTCGAGTACCGGGCCGCCGACGGCGAGGCCTGGTCGACCCTGGTCGACGACGGCCACTTCGGCGAGGACAACGACTTCACGTTCTCGGGCACCTTCGAGCTGCCCGAGGGCGTCGACGCGGTCGAGCTGCGCGTCACCCCGCAGGTCGCCTGGGGTGGCGCTGCGGACGGTGACCCGGCCGGTTCGCCCCGCTACGCCACTGCTGCGGTCCCCTCCACCTGCGAGGACCAGCCGCTCGTCGCGACGATCGCACCCGATTGCGACGCCGGCGGCGCAGTGGTGTCCCTGCACAACGTCGGCGACGGTGCGCTGACGGCGACGGTGGCTGCCGACCGGGTCGACCTGCGCACCGTCGACCTGCCTGCGTCGGGCGTGGCGACCGTGGTCGTCCCGGTGCTCGACCGCACCGCCTCGGCGGTGCGCGTGCAGGCCGGTGACGTGGTCGTCGCGCAGGAGGAGGTCCGCTCCGAGTGCGGGACCGAGGGCCCGGCCGCCGTCGTGGTCGAGCGCTGCGGCGCACGCCAGGCGGTGGTCCTGGCGGGCACGGACGGCGGTCCGGCGGACGAGGCGACGATCCGCGTCGACGACACGGTGGTGCACGAGGCCGAGGTCCGCCCGGACGAGGTGCTGCGACGCACGCTCGAGCTGCCCGCCGAGGGCACCGTGCCGGTCGAGGTCGCCGTCGGCGACCAGGTGCTGGCCCGCGCCGAGG
>JAFAFZ010000405.1 GCA_023423215.1 Actinomycetes bacterium | reverse complement strand
CACGTGTCCGGTGGGGGTGCCAGCACCCCCACGACGAGGAGCGTGCACGCCCTTGCCGTCGCCCGCCGCCGTGTGGCCTGATGCTCCGATGCGAGCGACGACCATGTTGGCGGGATCCCGGACCCGACGCCGGTGGCCACGGCTGGTGGTGCTCGGCGTGCTCGGTGGGCTGATCGTCGGGCTCTCGGTCGGGGCGGTCGCCGGGGAGCGGCGTACGCAGTCGGCGGCGGAACGGCTCGTCGACGCCACAGCTGCGCCCGACGCCTACGTGCTCGTGCGCTCCTTCGACCCCGCCGTGCTCGACGGGGTCGCCCGCGCGCTCCGAGAGGACCCGGAGGTGCGGGCGGTGTGGCCGATCAGCCAGTTCATCGGGCGTACCACCGACGCGAAGGACTGGTACTACCCCATGGCGGGACCGACCGCGCCGGAGGACATCGCACAGCCGCTGCTGGTGCGCGGCCGCACGGTCGACCCTGCAGCGGCGGACGAGGTGGTGCTCACGGAGCAGACCTCCGACTCCACCGGCGTCGACGTGGGCGACGTCGTCGACATGGACCTGTACACGCCCGACCAGATGCGGACGATCGTCGAGGACACCGAGGCAGAACCCGCCGGATCGCACCTGGACCTGCGGGTCGTCGGCGTCGTGCGGGACAGCTTCGACATCGCGCCGGGTGCGGCCGACCGGCTCATGCTCGGTTCCCCGGCGATGTACGAGCAGCTTCGCTCCACCGGGGTCGACAACCAGTACCCCGGGTTCGCCGTCCGCGCCGTGCGCGGCGCCGAGGGCATGGAGGACGTCGCAGGCTCGCTGGCGTCGGTGGGTGATCCCGGAGCGATCGACGTGCGCCCGACGTCGGTGCTGCTCGAGCGGATCGAGCCCGCCAACCGCGTCCTGCGCACCGGCATCTGGCTCCTGGCGCTCGTCGTCGCCGGCATCGGCTCCTTCGTGCTCGCCCAGGCCATCCGACGTCACGTCGACAGCGACCGGGGCGAGCACGTCGCCCTGCGGGCGATCGGCTTCACCCGCGTCGACGGCGTCGTCGCCTCCGCGCTGCCCGGGGCGGTCTCGGCGGTGGTGGCCTCGTCGGTGACCTTCTTCGTCGCGTGGGCGGTCTCGCCGCTGTTCCCGCTCGGTCATGCACGCCTGCTGGAGCCGTCACCGGGTTCCGCGGCGGACCTGGTGGTGCTGCTCCCGGGTGCCTTCCTGGCCGGGCTCTGGGTGGTGGCCCTCTTCGCGGCCACCGCGTGGTTCGGCCTGGAGCGAGCGCCTCGCAGCCACCGGCGTGAGCCGGCGCGGTGGCTCTCGTGGGTGTCGTCGGTGGCGCCGCCGTCGGTGCTGCTCGGCCTGCACCTGGCCACCGACCCGTCCCGGGTCCGCACGGGCGTTCGAGCGCGCAC
Source organism: Actinomycetes bacterium (assembly GCA_023423215.1). Classification (GTDB taxonomy): domain Bacteria; phylum Actinomycetota; class Acidimicrobiia; order Acidimicrobiales; family Microtrichaceae; genus JAFAFZ01. Next base: position 3,586 of record JAFAFZ010000405.1, on the reverse strand, counting down.
CGCGGCGCTGGGCGCAGCGCTCGGCATCGCGGGCCTGATCGCGACGACCACCTTCGTCGTCAGCCTCGGCCACCTGGTGGACACGCCGTCCGAGTTCGGCATCGACTACGACCTCTCGATCGAGGTGCCGCAGTCGCTGGTGGGCGGACGTCTCGACGAGCTCGCGGGGGACGATCGCCTGGAGGCGGTCGCCGAGCAGCGCAGCTCGACGGTCCAGATCGAGGGTCGCCCCACCCTCGGCGTGTCCACCCTGCCCCGCAAGGGCAGCATCATGCCGGTCCTCACCGAGGGACGGCTGCCGGCCGGGGCGGACGAGGTGCTCGTCGGGCCGGCGTTGGCGCGCGAGCTGGGGGTCTCGGTCGGCGATCGGGTGCGCCTCGGCCCCGACGACGCATCTCGTTCCGCGACCGTGGTCGGCCTGCACCTGGACCCGCAGGCCATCTCGGCCGAGTCCTCCTCCTCGCTGTTCCTGCCGCCACGCACCCTGGCGGAGCTCGCGCCGGACGAGAACCCGCCGTACCCGGTCCTGGTCGTGCGCTTCGCGGACGGCGTCGACGCCGCGCAGGTCACGCGGGACCTGGATCGGCGCTACCCGTTCGGCGTGATGGACGAGAGCTTCCCGCACCCGCCGAGCGCACTCGCCAACCTCGACGCGGTGCGGACCGTCCCGGTCGTGCTGGCGTGGTTCTTCGCCGGACTGACCGTCGTCGCACTGGCCAACGGGGTGCTCGCGACCGGGCGACGTGCCCGCCACACCCTCGGGGTCGTCCGTGGTCTCGGCTTCACCTCGTCACAGGTCCGGACCGCGATGATGTCCATGGGACTCCTCATGGCGCTGGCAGCCCTGGTCGTCGGCCTCCCGATGGGTGCGGTGCTCGGCGCTGCCACGTGGTCGCGGGTGTCCACGGGGCTCGACATCGCGCCGAACGTCCAGTGGGCGATCGGCATCCTCGGGGGTGTGGTGCTCGCGGTCCCGACGCTCGGCGTCCTCTCCTCGCTCTGGCCTGCTCGGGCGGCCACGATCCGCTCCGCCGCGGACGTCCTGCGGCGCGACTAGTTCCGTCGCTCGGGCGAGCCCGCTGCGAGGCCGTGCTCGTAGACGTAGATCACCGCCTGCACGCGGTCGCGCACGCCCAGCTTCATCAGCACGTGGCCGACGTGGGTCTTGACCGTCGCCTCGCCCAGGTGGAGCTGCTGCGCGACCTCGGCGTTCGATGCGCCGGTCGCGAGCAGCGCCAGGACCTGGCGCTCCCGCTCCGTCAGCTGCTCGTACTCCGGTCCGGGCGCCGCCAGCGGCTGGTCGACGACGCGGTCGATGAGCCGTCGCGTCGCCGAGGGCGCCAGCAGCGCGTCGCCCGCCGCGACGACGTGGACGGCGTGCAGCAGCTCGTCGCGGGTGGCGTCCTTGAGCAGGAAGCCGCTCGCCCCGGCGCGCAGCGCGTCGACGACGTACTCCTCGACGTCGAAGGTCGTCAGCATCAGCACCCGCGGCGGAGCCACGCCGTCGGGCACCGCGCCGAGCAACCGGCCGGTCGCCTCGATGCCGTCGCGGCGCGGCATGCGCACGTCCATCAGGACGACGTCCGGACGCAGGCGTGCCGCCTGCTCGACCGCCTCGACGCCGTCGCCGGCCTCGCCGACGACGTGGACCTCCGGGTCCGACTCCAGCAGCGAGCGGAAGCCGGATCGCACCAGCTCCTGGTCGTCCACGACCAGCACCCGCACGCTCATCGCCGGAACCTCGCGCTGACCCGTCGTCCGCCGGACGCTGCCGTCCCGACGAGCAGGTCGCCGTCGAACAGCGCGACCCGCTCGCGCGCACCTCGGAGGCCGTTGCCCTCCACCGGCTGCGGATCCTGCGGCCCGAGGTGTCGCAGCGCGTCGCCGTCGTCCTCGACGACGACCTCGACCCCGGACGGCCCGACCTGCACGTCCACCCGGACCCGGGTGGCCCGTGCGTGTCGCACGACGTTCGTCACGAGCTCCTGTGCGACCCGGTGCACGTTGAGCGCCAGGTCCTCGTCGAGATCGTCGGCGGGACCGTACACGTGGAGCTGCGCCGCGAGGCCCGAGCGGCGGGCGGCCTCGACCACGTCCTCGAGCTCGGCGATGCCCGGTTGCGACGAGCGCGGTGCGGGGCCGCCGCCGTCGATGTCGGTGTCGCGCAGCAGGCCCAGCATGCGGCGCAGGTCGGTCAGCGCAGCGCGGGCGCCAGTAGCGATCGCGTCCAGCGCTACACCGCGCCGTGCCTCGTCGACGAGCGCCGCCTCGGCCTGCACGGCGATCATGCTCACGTGGTGCGCGGTGATGTCGTGCAGCTCCCGGGCGATCCGGAGGCGCTCGGCCTCGACCGCCCGCGCTCGTTCCGCTGCTCGGTCCCGCTCCGCCCGCTCGGCCCGTTCACGCAGCAGCCGGGTGGTCGCGCGCTGTGCGGCCCACGCGCGTCCAGCGGTCCACGCGGCGGCCACGCCGAGCACCGGCGTCAGCACGTCGTTCAGGTCGGTCTCGGACGGATCGACCAGCCAGGCGGTGCAGGCGAGCAGGAGCGAGAGGCCACCGATCCACCACGCGGTGCCGGCCGACGTCAACGCCGCTGCGCTGCAGATCGCCGCCAACCCGCCGAGGTAGAGCGGAGGGTCGGGCCACCGGGCCATGCCGTACGCCGCGGTCGCTGCGACGGCGACGATCCAGGTGCCGACGGGCAGGACGCGCCGCACGACGAGCACGACGGTCGACGCGACGAGGAGCGACACACCCAGGAAGGGCACCGGGTCCTCCGGCGTGTCCACGACCACGACCATGGCGACCTGGACGCACGTCAGGGCCGCGGCCAGGGCAGCGTCGAGGAGCAGCGACGCGGGCGGTGCCGGAGCGAGTGGCGATGGGTCCACCTGCACGGGGTGACCCTACCGACGGGCGCTCCCTGCGTCGTCCACCGTGAGGGGGAGCCGTCCTCCGCCGAACGGTGGAGGCGATCCGCGACCGTCGGGCGATGCGGCCGACGCCCGTCGGATCGGACGATGGAGCCATGAGCGACTCCACCGTCCACACCGCCCCTCCACCGACCTCGGTCGCAGCGGAACCTGCGCCGTCCGGTGTCGAGCCCGCACGGTTCGGCACCGCTGCGGTCGTGCTGGGCCTGGCCGGCCTGCTGCCCGTGCTGCCGCTCGTCGGCTCGATCGCCGCGGTCGTCTGCGGCGTGCTCGCGAGGGACGCGCCGGCGCCCGAGCGCGATCGGGGTCGGGTCGGCATCGTCCTGGGCGTGCTGGGGCTGATGGCCCCGGTCATCGCCCTGTTCGTGTACTGCGTGGTGCTCGGCTACCCGTTCCCGATCCACCGCTACCGGCCGGGGTGAACCCCGCGGCCCGAGCCGTTCGTGCCGAACTCGGAACGAACCGTTCGCAGAACGGTCGATTCGTTCCGAGTTGTCGGGCGGTCTCGGGTTCTCGGAACGATCGGTTCGCTGAACGGTCGATTCGTTCCGAGTTCGGGGTGCGGGTCCGAGTTCGGGGGGCGGGTCCGAGTCGGCGGGCGTCAGACGTTGTTCTTGTGCACCTTGTCGACCTCGATGGTCAGGATGACGCGT
>JAFAFZ010000205.1 GCA_023423215.1 Actinomycetes bacterium | reverse complement strand
ACGGCCACTGGATCACGGTCAACTACCGCGAGAGCTACGACCTGCACGCCTCGAGCGGCATCCTCTTCAACCACGAGTCGCCGCGCCGTGGCCTCGAGTTCGTGACGCGCAAGATCTCGAACACCGTCGCCAAGATCAAGCTGGGCCAGGCCAAGGAGCTGCGTCTCGGCAACCTGGAGGCGGAGCGCGACTGGGGCTTCGCGGGCGACTACGTGCGGGCGATGTGGCTGATGCTGCAGCAGGACTCCCCCGACGACTACGTCGTGGCCACCGGTGAGACCCACTCGGTGCGCAAGTTCTGCGAGATCGCCTTCGGCCACGTGGGCCTGGACTACGAGGAGTTCGTGGTGATCGACGAGGCCTTCTACCGCCCCGCCGAGGTCGACCTGCTCATCGGCACCCCGGCCAAGGCCGAGGCCCAGCTCGGCTGGACGCCGACGGTCGGCTTCGAGGACCTGGTGACGATGATGGTGGACGCCGACATCGCGCTGCTCTCCGGCAAGCTCAACGCCATCAGCTGAGCACCCGCTCCCCGCGCACGACGGCTTCCGTTCGTCGAGGTACGCCGGATCGGCGTAGCTCGACGAACCGGAGCCGGTGCTCGGGGGACCGGCTGCTCAGCTGATGGCGTTGAGCTTGCCGGAGAGCAGTGCGATGTCGGCGTCCACCATCATCGTCACCAGGTCCTCGAAGCCGACCGTGGGCGTCCAGCCGAGCTGGGCCTCGGCCTTGGCGGGGGTGCCGATGAGCAGGTCGACCTCGGCGGGGCGGTAGAACGCCTCGTCGATCACGACGAACTCCTCGTAGTCCAGGCCCACGTGTCCGAAGGCGATCTCGCAGAACTTGCGCACCGAGTGCGTCTCGCCGGTCGCCACGACGTAGTCGTCGGGGGAGTCCTGCTGCAGCATGAGCCACATCGCCCGCACGTAGTCGCCGGCGAAGCCCCAGTCGCGCTCGGCCTCCAGGTTGCCGAGGCGCAGCTCCTTCGCCTGGCCCAGCTTGATCTTGGCGACGGTGTTCGAAATCTTGCGCGTCACGAACTCGAGGCCGCGGCGCGGCGACTCGTGGTTGAAGAGGATGCCGCTCGAGGCGTGCAGGTCGTAGCTCTCGCGGTAGTTGACCGTGATCCAGTGGCCGTACTGCTTCGCGACGCCGTAGGGCGAGCGGGGGTAGAACGGCGTGGTCTCGGACTGGGGCACCTCGACGACCTTGCCGAACATCTCGGACGAGGAGGCCTGGTAGAAGCGGATGTCCGGGTCGACGATCCGGATCGCGTCCAGCAGGCGGGTGACGCCCAGGCCGGTCACGTCGCCGGTGAGCACGGGCTGGCTGAAGCTGGTCTGCACGAAGCTCTGCGCGGCCAGGTTGTAGACCTCGTCCGGCCGGTGGGTGCGCAGCAGGTCGATCATGCTGGCCTGGTCGAGCAGGTCGCCGGGCACCGTCGAGATGCGGTCCTGCAGGTGCGCGATGCGCTCGAAGGTCACGGTCGAGGACCGGCGGACCATGCCGATCACCTCGTAGCCCTCGTCGAGCAGCAGCTCGGCGAGGTAGGAGCCGTCCTGTCCGGTGATGCCGGTGATGAGCGCACGTTTGGTCATGGGGACCGTTGTACGCTGTCGCAGCCCCGGTGTCTGCCAACTGGGTTGGCGCGTTCGGCGCCTCACGATCCGATCCGTGGCTCGATCGCACGATCTGATCGCACCACCTCGACCGCATGACCTCGCCCCGCCACCCCTCGACCCCGGACCCGTCCGGCGCTCCACCCGAGGCGAACGCGCTCGGTGTGCGGATCGCCACGCTCCGTCTGGATCTCGGGTTCACGCAGCAGGAGCTGGCCGATCGGGTGGCGATCTCGCGGGTGGCGCTGTCGAACCTCGAGTCCGGTCGCAGCGTCCCGGGCGAGCGCACGGTCACCCTGCTCGCCGGCATCTTTGGCATGGAGCCCTACGACCTGGTGCAGGGCACCAGCTACCCCGCCGCCAAGGTCGACCGCCTCCCGGTCGTGGCCGCCCGCCACACCGAGGTCGCCCTGCAGCTGGCCCTGCTCGACCGCGACCTCCGCTGGCTCGAGGCCGCACCGCAGGACGTCGCCGCCCGGGTCGTGCGCGAGTGGCGCCGGGACCTCGCCGAGCTGAGGGACCGCACGATCGATCCGCGGGAGCGCCGGCGCGTCGAGCGCGCGTTGGACGCGCTGATCACCCCCGGCGACTGAGTCGGTCGACGCACCCGCCTGCAGGGCGGGGGTTCAGTCGGTGGTGCGCAGGCGACGACGCTGGTCGTCGAGCAGGTCCTGCAGCGTCTGCGACAGCGGGATCTCGGGCCGCCAGCCGGTGTCGGCGACGATCCGCGAGTTGTCGCCGAGCAGGACGGGGATGTCGACCGGGCGCTGCAGGTCGGGATCGGCCTCGAGCGTCATCGGGATGGTCGCCATCGCGATGAACTGCTCGGCCAGCTCCTGCACGGCGATCGCCGTGCCCGAGCACACGTTGTAGACCTCGCCCGAACGTCCCCGCTCGACGAGCAGGCGGTACGCCCGAACGACGTCGCGCACGTCGGTGAAGTCGCGCTTCGGCGACAGGTTGCCGACCTTGACGACCTTCTCGCCGGCCAGCTCGTTCGCCGCGACGCGGCCCGCCAGGGCCGGTGCGACGAAGCGGTCGGTCTGGCCGGGGCCGAGGTGGTTGAACGGCCGGGCCCGCACGACGTGCTGGTCGTAGCCGAGGTGCGCCTGCAGCGCGACGTAGTCCGCCGCCACCTTCGAGGCGGCGTACGGGCTGACCGGGCGCAGGTCCAGGTCCTCGGTGATCGGCAGGTCGGCCTCGGTGACCTTGCCGTAGATGTCGGCCGAGCCGATGGTCAGCACCCGCTCGGCGCCCGACTCGCGGGCCGCCCACAGGATGTTCAGCGTGCCCTCGGCGTTGGCGCGGAACGTCGCCGCCGGGGTCTGCCACGAGCCACCCACGTCGCTCGCACCGGCGAGGTGGTAGACGACCTCGGGCGAGGTGCGGCGGAACAGGTCCAACAGCGCGGCGGCGTCGAGCACGTCGAGCCCGTCGGTCGAGCGGTCGGTCGCGATGACCTCGTCGCCCTGCTCGAGCAGGTGGCGGTGCAGGTGCTGGCCGACGAAGCCGCTGGCACCCGTGACGAGCGCTCTCACGGTGCCGACACGTGGGAGGGAGGTGCGTGCATCGGCGTCCACTCTAGGGGTGCGCGGGCCGTCCTCCCTCCATCACGCGTGTCCCGATCGTTGCGACCGCCCGCGGTACGATCGTCGTTCCCCGGACGAAGGAACTGGCCATTCCCCCTGTCGACGACGAGCCCGAACCGCGCCCCGACACCGCTGCCGTGCGCTCGGCGGCGGACGCCGCGGACGCCGAGGAGCGGGCGACGTCCACCGTGCAGACCGTCGAGGTCGACGAAGCGGAGCTGGACGCGAAGTGGGGCTTCACCGCGGCCGAGCCCCTCGTCGGGTTCGGTGCGCCGCCGGTCGTCGCGCTGCTGGTCACTTCGAACCCGGGGGACTGGTTCGAGGAGACGCTCGAGTCCCTGGCCGACCAGGACTACGAGAACCTCTCGATCCTCGTCATGGACAACGGCAGCGCGCAGGACCCGACCGAGCGCATCGCGGACGTCCTGCCGACGGCCTTCGTCAAGCGCCTCGACACCGATCGCGGGTTCTCGGCGGCGGCGAACGAGGTGCTGGTCTCGGTCGAGGGTGCGGCCTTCTACCTGATCCTCCACGACGACGTCCGCCTGGGCGAGGGCGCCGTCACGGCGCTGGTGTCCGAGGCGTTCCGTGCGAACGCCGGCATCGTCGGCCCAAAGCTCGTCGACTGGGACCGCCCGAACGAGCTGCGCTCGGTCGGCTACGCCGTCGACCCCTACGGCTACGCCTCCTCGCTGTCCGAACCGGGCGAGCTGGACCAGTCCCAGCACGACATCGCCCGAGAGGTGTTCGCCGTCTCCGACGCGTGCATGCTCATCCGCTCGGACCTCTTCGAGTCGCTCGGCGGCTTCACCGACTCGATCCCGTACTTCGGCGAGGACATCGACCTGTGCTGGCGGGCCCACGTCGCGGCGGCGACGGTGAACCTGTGCCCCGCGGCGACGGTCGCGCACCGCGAGCGCTTCGACGATCGGCGGGAGACCGAGAACCGCCAGCGCCTCCAGCTGCGCCACGAGGCGCGCACCATGCTCACCAACTACGAGCTCTTCCGGCTGCTGCGGGTCACGCCGGTCGTCGCCCTGCTGTCGCTCGTGGACCTGGTCGGCTCCGTCGTGCTCGGCCGGTTCCGCCGAGCCGGCGACATCGCCAGCTCGTGGATCTGGAACCTGACCCACCTGCCCTCGTTGTGGCGCGCCCGGTCGCGGGTCAAGCGCGCCCGTCGCGCCCATGACACCGCCTACCTGCCCCTCATGCGCCAGGGCAGCTCCCGCCTGCGATCCCTCATCCGCGCGGACGAGGGCGAGAACCGCCTCCAGGCCGTCACCCAGGCCGGCCGCGGCTACCTGCGCGACCTGAGCGCGGGACCGAGCCGGGCCGGCGTGGTCGGCGCCCTGGTGGCCGCGGTCCTGATGGTCGTGGGCGCTCGCAACCTGATCGCCGGTCCGCTGCCGGTGCTGCGCGAGTTCATCGACGCCGGATCCAGCGGGCCGGAGCTGCTCTCACAGTGGTTCGCCGGTTGGCGCGACGCCGGTCTCGGCGAGCCCGCGGTCGCCCCGGCCGTCGTGCCCGGGTTGGGGGCGCTGGGCACGGTCCTGTTCGGATCGATCGGCCTCGCACGTCGGCTGCTCATCCTGCTGCCGCTGCTGCTCGGCGGGATCGGTGCCTGGAAGCTGTTCGTGCGCACCCGCTCGACGCGTGGCCGTGCCGCCGCGCTCGCGGCGTACGGCCTGAACCCGGTGGTGCTCAACGCCGTCGCCGAGGGCCGCCTCCAGGCGCTCGTCACCTACGGCGCCGCGCCGTGGCTGCTGCGCCGCCTGGCGC
>JAFAFZ010000181.1 GCA_023423215.1 Actinomycetes bacterium | reverse complement strand
TCGGCCAGAAGGACCCGCTGAGCGAGTGGCAGCGTGAGGGCTTCGAGATGTTCGGCAAGCTGATGGACACCGTCGACCGCGAGTACGTGCAGTACGTCATGCACGTCCAGGTCGTCGCCGAGGAGGCACCGAAGGTCCAGCCGATCGGCAAGTTGACCTACACCGCTCCCGAGGACCCGGCGACCGCGCAGTCGGCCGGCCCCGCTGCGGCGCTCGCCACGACCTTGCAGACCCAGGCCGAGGGCGGCGACGCTCCGGCCGCGGCCGAGCCCGTCCAGCAGCAGCCCGTCGTGAAGACCGAGTGGGAGAAGACGCCCCGCAACGCGCCGTGCCCCTGTGGTAGCGGCAAGAAGTACAAGGCCTGCCACGGCGCCGCCTGACCATGCAGGACTTCTCACCCCAGATCAACGCCCTCCGAACCCGACTCGCCGAGACGCAGGAGTACCTTCGGATCACCGAGCTGCGTCACCGCCAGCCCCAGCTCGAGACCGAGCTCGGTCGACCCGACCTGTGGGACGACGCCGAGGCGGCACAGAAGCTGCAGCGCGAGTTCGCGGAGATGACCGACGACCTCCAGCTGTTCGACTCGCTCTCCGAGCGCGTCGAGGACGTCGCGACGCTGCACGAGCTCGCCCGGGAAGAGGGTGACGAGTCGCTCGAGCCCGAGATCTCGAAGGAGGTCGAGTCCCTCGGCACCGACTTCGCCGCGCTCGAGCTGCGCGCGCTGTTCACGGGCGACTACGACGACCGCGACGCGATCGTCGACGTGAACTCCGGCGCCGGTGGCGTCGAGGCCCAGGACTGGGCCGAGATGCTGCTGCGCATGTACCTGCGCTGGGCCGAGCGTCGTGGCTTCGCGGCAGAGATCGAGGCCCTCAACGAGGGCGGCGAGGCCGGCATCTCGTCCGCGACCTTCGTCGTGAAGGGCCGCAACGCCTACGGCCTCCTGCGCTCCGAGCACGGCGTGCACCGCCTGGTGCGCATCTCGCCGTTCGACAACAACGCTCGCCGTCAGACGAGCTTCGCGTCGGTCAAGGTCACGCCGTTCATCGAGGACGTCGACGACGAGGTCGAGATCGACGACAAGGACCTGCGCATCGACGTGTACCGCTCGTCCGGCGCGGGCGGCCAGCACGTCAACGTGACCGACTCCGCGGTGCGCATCACGCACCTGCCGACCGGCATCGTCACGTCGTGCCAGAACGAGCGCTCGCAGCACCAGAACAAGGACCGGGCGATGAAGACGCTCAAGGCCAAGCTGCTCGAGCTGGAGCGCTCGAAGCGCATGGACAAGATCGCCGAGATCACCGGGGAGTCCTCCGCGGTCGACTTCGGCTCCCAGACCCGCAACTACGTGCTGCAGCCGTACCAGCAGGTCAAGGACCTGCGCTCCGGGCTCGAGCTCAGCAACCCCGATGCCGTGCTCGACGGAGAGATCGACGAGCTGATGGAGGCCTACCTCCGGTGGCAGCGGGCCGAGGGCGTGCCCGCCAACTGAGGGCTGCGCCCGAGCGGGCAGTCCCACCCTGAAGTCCGTGGCGCCGTCGCCACGCAACGTGGGATCCCCGCCCGGAGGGTCACCTCAGGGGTGCGCCACGGATCGGTCGGGGGCGAGTATCGTCACCTGTTTGTAACAGCGAGCTCCACGGCGGGCACGGGCACCGGAACGGGCCCGGAAGCGCCCCGCGACGTGGTCAGGACGTGGTCAGGACACCGTGATCAAACTCGAGAACGTCTCGAAGATCTACAAGGGCGAGCACATGGCCCTGCGCGACGCCTCGGTGGACATCGACAAGGGCGAGTTCGTCTTCCTGGTCGGGCCCTCCGGCTCCGGGAAGTCGACGTTCCTGCGCCTCCTCAACCGTGAGGAGACCGCCGAGAAGGGCAGGATCTACGTCGCCGGCAAGGACATCGCCGCGCTGCCCGGGTACAAGGTGCCGTACCTGCGCCGCAACATCGGCAGCGTCTTCCAGGACTTCAAGCTGCTGCCGAACAAGACCGTCGCCGAGAACGTCGCGTTCGCGCTGGAAGCCATCGGCCGCCCGAAGTCGGCCATCCGCGAGGCCGTGCCGCAGATCCTCGAGCTGGTGGGTCTGGGTCGCAAGGCCGGGAACATGCCCGACGAGCTCTCGGGTGGCGAGCAGCAGCGCGTGTCCATCGCCCGCGCCTTCGTGAACCGGCCGCTGATCCTGCTGGCGGACGAGCCGACCGGCAACCTCGACCCCGCGACGTCGGTGGGCATCATGAAGCTGCTGGACCGCATCAACCGCACCGGCACGACCGTCGTGATGGCGACCAACGACCGCGGCATCGTGGACACGATGCTCCGTGGCGTGATCGAGCTGGACCGCGGGCGCATCGTGCGCGACCAGGCCCGCGGCGTGTACGAGTGATGGTGCGCCGCACCACGGGCCCGAGCGCCCCCAACGCAACGAAAGTCGACGGGTAGACCAGCGTGGCTGTACGTCTCGATTACGTCCTGAAGGAGACGGGGTCCAACCTCGTCCGCAACCTGACCCTGACGCTCGCGTCGCTCCTCACCGTCGCGATCGCCCTCGCGTTCGTCGCCGTCAGCTACCTCATCGGCACGGGCATCAACCAGAGCTTCCTGGGCCTGCGCTCCGACGTGCAGATGTTCGTCTACATGAACCCCAGCGCGACGCAGGAGCAGATCGACAGCGTCAACACGAGCCTGCAGGACAACCCGCAGGTCGAGTCGGTCACCTTCCTGGACCAGGACGCCACGTACGAGGAGTTCAAGCGCCTCTTCGCGGACCAGCCGGACTTCGTCGAGTCGATCAACCCCGAGGAGCTGCCCCAGAGCTTCCGGGTGAAGCCGACGAGCACCGACGCGGACGTCGTCTCGGCCGTCGGCACCGAGTTCGAGAACATGACCGGCGTGTACCGGGTCGAGTACGCCGAGGAGTACGCACGTCAGGTGCAGAAGTCGCTGACGACGCTGAACTCGTGGGTGCGCATCTTCGGCGTGGCGCTGATCTTCGTGTCGGTGCTGCTCATCTTCAACACGATCCGCACCGCCGTGTTCGCCCGACGGCGCGAGATCGAGGTCATGCGCCTGGTGGGCGCCAGCAACTGGTTCATCCGATTGCCGTTCATGACCGAGGGCATGGTGCAGGGCGTGCTCGGCGCGGCGGCCGCGGCAGGCCTGACGTGGGGCTTCGACGCGCTCTGGAAGCGCAACTTCGTGAACCAGGTCAGCTTCGAGCTGCTCAACCAGATCAAGTGGACCGGCGGGGACCTGTGGAAGGCCGTCATCATGATCCTGCTGGTCGGCGCCATCACGGGCGCGATCGGCTCCGGCATCGCGGTCGGCCGCTACCTGCGGGTCTGACCTTCCCGCACGCTGCAGGAGCGCCCATCTCTGGATCTACGACGCGACTCAGTCGCGTCCTGAGTCCAGCGGTGCTACGGGGTCGCCTCGATCCGCGTGACGTCGACGGCGACCGAGAGCGACATGGCCGCCCCGGTCGACATGACCACGCCCTTGACGGGCACGACCTCGGAGTAGTCGCGGCCCCAGGCGACGGTCACGTAGCCCTCGGGCCCGACCGCGTCGTTCGTCGGGTCCAGGTCGAGCCACGAACCGTCCGCCAGGCGCACGGCGCACCACGCGTGCGAGGCGTCCGCGCCGACGAGCTTCTGCTCGCCGGGCGGCGGCAGGGTCTCGATGTAGCCGGACACGTAGCGGGCGGCGAGGCCCATCGACCGCAGGCAGCCGACGGCCAGGTGGGCGAAGTCCTGGCAGACCCCAC
>JAFAFZ010000142.1 GCA_023423215.1 Actinomycetes bacterium | reverse complement strand
GCACCGAACCCCTCGGCATCGGCCAGCACCACCGACCCGGAGGCCGAGCAGATGGCATCGAGGTCGTCGACCGTCAGCGCCTCGTCCGGGAAGGCCGCGGCGCAGAGCTCGACGAGCGGGTCCAGGTCGTCGGCATCCGACTCGACGACGTGCACCTCGGCGTCGTTCACCGCCCCGGCACGCCGGCGAACAGGTCGTCCTCTGGCACCGTCGAGTCGACCAGCGACCGGGCGAGCACGTAGTCGTCGAACGGGTGCACGTCGCGGGCGACCTCGGTCGGCAGCCCGAACCAGAAGCGCTCGTTCGGATCGACCTGCGTGGCGTGCGCCAACAGGGCCCGCTCGCGCACCTCGTAGAACTCGGCGATCGGCACACGGGTCGTGATGCGGTCGTCGTCGCCCATCTCGGCGATGCGCTCGAGCCAGTCGTCGCCGAACGGCGACTCGAGGCCCAGCTCGAGGAACTTGTCGTTCATCGCCACGATCCGGTCCTTGGACCACTCGGTGTAGTACAGCTTCAGCGGCTGCCAGGGCTCGCCGGCGTCCGGGTACCAGTCGGGGTCGCCCGCACGCTCGAAGGCGGGGATCGAGATGTCGTGCACCTTCAGGTGGTCGGGGTGCGCGTAGTGCCGCTGGTCGTCGCCGTAGGTCACGATCACCTGCGGCCGGTCACGGCGGATGATGCGCACGAGCCGCTCGACGGCCTCGTCGAGCGGGGCGTTCCAGAAGTTGTCCTCACGTGCGTTCTCGGGCATGTCGGGCATGCCGGAGTCGTGGTAGCCGAGCAGCTCGACGGTCTCGTAGCCGATGATCTCGGTCGCCCGTGCGAGCTCGTCGCGACGCACGGCGGCCAGGTTCTCGCGCACCTCGGGCGACTCCATCGCCGGGTTGAGGATGTCGCCCGCCTCGCCGCCGGTGCAGCACACGAGCGTCGCGGGGATCCCCTGCGCGCGGTACTTGGCGATGGTCGGCGCACCCTTCGAGGACTCGTCGTCCGGGTGGGCGTGCACGGTCAGGAGTCGGAGCGGCGTCGCGTCGTGCGGGGGTGTGGCAGGCATCGTGGCAGCAGGCTATCCGTGGGATCGAGCCCCACCCGGAGGCGGCGGCGGTCGGTGCGGGACAGGGACGGGAACGCCGTCGGCTCCCGGTGCCTTCCCGTCGCGACCGGGGCGCCCGGGCCGACCGAGGACCGACCGACGGCCGACCGACGGGGTCGGTGGGCGGTCCATCGCCGTTCAGCCGGCGGCACAGGCGGCATCGCGCAGCACCGCTGCGGGAGCGAGCGAGTAGTCGTCGCGGACCTCGGCGTCGGGCCCGGTGCGGAACCGCTGCCAGTCGTCCACGCTGCCCCAACCGGACCAGTAGCGCGACGTGAGCACCTCGGCGTCCGGGCGGGCGGCGGCGAGCTCGACGACCGCGTCGCAGGTGTAGACGGGCTCGACCGGCCGGCCCGACTCGTAGCGGACCCAGTCGGCCACGAGCTCGGTCGAGTAGAAGGTGCCGTCGTCCCGAGCCCCCGCCACTCGGGCCACCTCGCCGGCTCCGTCGCCCAGGTGCGCCTCTCGCTGCGCCGCCACGCCGGCGATCACGAGGAAGGCCGCGCACGCGACGAGCCCTGCGGCCACGGCACGTCGACCGTGGCGCGCGAGCTGGTCGCCGAGCAGCGCCCCGCCGAGCGCGACGGCGGGCAGGAGCGCGACGTTCCAGTACGGGTGGATCGTGGCGCCCTGTCGGAACACCACCGCGTAGGCCAGCCCGACGGACCACACCGCCGCCAGCGGTCCGCGCAGGTCCGGGCGGTCGCGGACCAGCAGCGGTCCCGCGACCAGGCAGAGCAGCGGCACGATCCCGAAGAGCAGCACCCCGTGCTCGACCTGCGAGCGCACGAAGTCGATCCAGCCGAACTGCGCGCCGCTGCGCTCGCGTGCGATGCGCACCAGGTCGCCGAGGTCACCGCTGCCCCACCACGCCCACAGGGCGAAGAGCGCCGCCCCGACCACGGTGGCGGCCACCACCGCCGATTCGTGGGGACGCAGACGCCGGCGCTGCGTGCGGGCGTGCACCACGCCCAGCACGCCGAGGGCGCCCACCAGCAGGATGCCCTGGTGCGCGGCGGTGCACCCGAGCACGCCGAGCAGGAAGCAGCTCCACCCGCCGCCACCGCGACGCTCGGCGCGCTGCCAGGCCCACAGCAGCGCGAACGCCACCGGCATCCAGACGGCCTCCATGTTCAACATGGCGCCGTAGGTCAGCATCGCCCCGGAGCCGCCCACGGCCAGCACTCCGAGCGACCTGGAGCCGAGGCGGAAGCGGCAGGCCCCCAGCCACGCCCAGCACAGCCAGATCGCCGCGAGCGACGACAGCAGCGCAGGGAGGCGGTCGACCCAGCGGTGCTCGCCCAGGACCTGCTCGGCGACGCCGACCTCGATGCGGGTGAGCGGCGGGTGGTGTGCGTAGCCGACCTCGCCGCTGGCGGGTTCGGTCATCGCGCCGAGCCGCGAGGCCCACCATCCGTGTTCGCGGACGGCCTGGGACCCGGTGGACCACACGGCGGTGTTGAAGCTCGGGAACGCCGGGCTGAACGGTGCGTCCATGCGGCTCGCGTTGACGGCCACCAGCACGACCGAGGCCAGCAGCGGAGCGGCCACCAGCCGCAGCGTGGTCGCCCACGGCGTGCGTCGCGACGGACCGACGGGCTCGGACGCGTCGGAGGTGTCGGCCGGCGCGGCGACGACGGGGTGCGAGCGCTGCGACGCCATGCCACCAGGCTACGGACGCCGCCGCGGATTCCGACCTGCCGGAGCAGGCGACCGTCCGACCGGGTCGCGGGTCGGGGGACCGCCGCGCACGGCCGCGAGCGGTCCTACTGGAGGGTGGGGTGCACCTCGGCGAGCGGCACCAGCTCGAACTCACCCGTGGGATCGTCCTCGTCGTCCCGCACGGCCCAGCCGCACAGCTCCACCAGACGTGCACGACCCTCTTGCGGGCCCGAGGCGATGAGCTCGTCACCCGGGCCGAGCACGACGAAGCCGCGGGGCCGGTACAGGTAGCGGTTGTCGCGCCGGATCGCGAGCACGTGGAAGCCGGGCTCGATGTCGAGCTGCAGCTCGGCGAGCGAGTGGCCCTCGACCGCGGAGCCGGGAGCGACCGGCACCTGCGTCGCGACGACGTCCGCCTCGCCCAGCGCCAGCTTGACGATCGGATGGAACTCGCGGTCGTCGGTGATGAGCCACACCATCTGCGCCGCCTGGTCGCCGAGCTCCTCGGCGGCGGACGCGAGCTGCAGCAGGCCACGCAGCGGCGACGGGTCGACGTCGTGCTTGGCCGCACGCAGCACCCACAGCTGCAGGTGGTCCTTCATCTCGTCGAGGCGTTCGGCCAGGTGGCGCACCTCGGCGGCCAGGCCGGTGTCGGTCAGCGCCAGCGCCGAGTACGCCAGGCCCACGGCGGCCTCGGAGATGTTCTTCATCTCGACCAGCACGTCGACCGCGCGGTCCAGGTCGGTGAGTGCGCCGGCCGGCGCGGCGAGCGGCGGGTCCCACGGCGGCGCCGCGGCCAGCTCGTGCAACCGCACGATCCCGGCGGGCGAGCCGCGCAGGAAGAGCACGTCACCGGGCAGCAGCACCAGGTCGCCGTCGACCTCGTCGATCATCCAAGAGCGGTCGCGACGGATCGCCACGACCCGCATCCCGCACTGCACCGTGATCTCGAGGTCCTTGAGCGGGCGGTGCGCCATGTGCGAGCCCTCTCGGATCCACACGCGGTGCGACACCTCTTCCGCGTTGGACAGGTCGCTGATCAGCTCGTTCGGGATGCCGAGGCGGTGCGTGACGATGCGGGTCACGTCGACCGCGGCGTTCGCGATGGACTCGATCGCGGAGATGATCTGCAGCACCGACGCCATGCCCTCGGCCTCGGCCGGGCGCCGCACCGCCATGATGCACACCGCCCGCATGTCCTGGACGAGGTCGTTCATCCGCTCCTCGAGCTGGGCGACCTCGTCGGCCATCCCGGGATCGTTGAAGTAGACGGCCGCGTAGGCCAGGTCGACCATGATCTCCGAGGTGTCCTTCGCCTCGGCGAGCATGGCCCGCAGACTTCGTGGTCGATCGTCCATAGGGTCCCGTCAGGATAGGCCGAGCACGTCGCCGCCGGGCTGCTTCGTCGTCGGTCCCGCCGGTCCGGGCGTCAGGCGACGACGGCGAGCTGTCGCGACTCCGCGAGCAGCACGCCCTCCGCGGACCAGATGCGACCGTGCTCGACCAGGTAGCCGTCGCGGGCGACGGGGCTGTCGAAGAGCACGAAGCAGTGCGCGAGCGGATCGGCCGGGCGACCTCGGAAGTGGATCGTCAGGTCGACCGTCGGCACCGCGAGCGGCTCCTGCACGCGGCTGAAGATCGGTGGCATCCACGCGTCGGTCATCGCGGCCAGCACCACCTCGTCGATCGGCTCGGGCTCCGCCGGCCGCAGCCATCCGCCCGTGAGCGCCGCCGCGGTCTCGCCGCGACGTGGCTGGAACGGGCGGTCCCCGAGCACCCAGCGCAGGTCGTAGTGCTGCCGCATCGGCACGTCGCGCTCGGGATCGAGGTCCTCGACCTCGATCTGGTGCACGGCGGGCACCACTGCGCCGTCCGGCAGCGTCGGGAGCCCGATCGTCTCGTCGAAGGCCACGGCGCCGTCGCGGTCGGTGGCGAGCGCAGCCAGCGCCACCACGAGCAGTCGGCCGTCCTGCACGAGGCGGGCCGAGACGTTGGTGACGGTGCGCCCGGCGCGCTCGACGACGACGTCGACCTGCGCCGGACCCTCGGCCGGCGGCCGCAGGTAGTGCAGCGTGAGCGAGCGCACGCGGCGTGCGGGATCGTCGACCTCGGCCAGGATCGCACGCAGCACGATCGCCGCGACGTACCCGCCGTTGGGTCCGGCGACGATCCACCACGACGGGTCGATCGTCGCCCCGTAGGCACCGTCGCCGAGGGGTCGGACCGAGGTGTCCCGGGCGAAGCGGGTGCCGGCAGCGGCGTGGACGGGCTCGTCGTGCGACATCGCCCCATCATGGGTCGGGCCCGGGCGCGGGGTGCCAGTCGTGCAACACTGCGCGGTGCCCTTCGACGCCCAGAGCACGACCGGGACCACCCGATCGCCCGAGCTCGAGCGGTGGGTCGCCGCCCTACGCGGTCGCCCCGCCGACGAGGTGGCCGACGCTGCCGTGGGG
>JAFAFZ010000111.1 GCA_023423215.1 Actinomycetes bacterium | reverse complement strand
CGCGAGCACGGGGCCCCCGAGGTCGACCACCTCGGCCGGCGGGTGCGCCGCGAGCACCTCGGCCGCGTCGCCGACGGCGGCGATGCGCTCGCCCGGGAGCGCCACCGCGCCGTCGTGGAGGACACGGTCGTCCCCATCGACGGTGAGCACCCACTCGGCGCGCAGCACGCGGTCGGCGGGCGGGGCCGCGGTCAGGTCGGCAGCGGGGGCGGCGGGTCGGCTCGGCTCCATCGGGGCACGGTACAAGCCCGGCGCGCGACCCTGGTGGGCATGACCAACACCAGCACGTCGGGCGGGTCCGACGCCGACCACATCGCCGACACCGCGACGTTCGAGGAGCTCGTCGGGTCGTTCGACGGGCCGATGATGATCGTCACGGCCTCGAACGGCCGGGAGCGCAGCGGCTGCCTGGTCGGGTTCACGACGCAGGCGAGCATGCGCCCGCCGCGGTTCCTGGTGATGATGTCCAAGGCGAACCACACCTACGGCGTCGCGCGTGACGCGGTGGCGCTGGTCGTGCACGTGCTGCACCAGGGCGACGAGGAGCTGGCGACCCGGTTCGGCGAGCTGAGCGGCGACGACGTCGACAAGTTCGAGGGGCTGGAGGTGCTCGACGGCCCGGGCGGCGCGCCGGTGCTCGTCGGGGTGGACTGGTTCGGCGGGCGGGTGTTGCGCACGCTCGACTGCGGCGACCACGTCGGGTTCCTGCTCGCCCCGCACGACGGCTCGGCGCGACGGGTGCACGAGGCGCAGTACGGGCTCCAGCAGGCGATGGACATGGAGCCCGGCCACCCGGCCTGAGGGAACGGACCGCCACCCGGCCTGAAGGGACCGACCGCCACCCGGTCTGAGGGAGCCGAGTACTGTCCGCCCGACACGACCGAGGGGGCAGTGCCGTGGGCGCGAACGAGGACCGCAACGCCGAGTTGATCGAGGCCTTCTGGGCAGACCTGTTCCGGCGGGACTTCGACGCCGTCGGCGCGTGGTTCACGCCCGACGGCAACTACCGCGACGTGCCGGCCCCCGAGGAGGGTGCGTTCGGTCCGGCCGAGGTCGCCGCGCGTCTGCGGCTCGGGCTCGCGCCGCTGGCCCGCTACGAGCACGTCCCGGGCTGGCGCATCGTGGCGCAGGGCAACACGGTGATGACCGAGCACGTGGAGCGCTGGACCTGGGACTCGGGCGAGACGGTCGATCTGCCGTTCGTCTCGGTGCACGAGCTCGACGGCGACAAGATCACCCGGTGGTGGGACTACTGGGACATGTCGACGCTGATGAACGCTGCGCCCGCATCGTGGGTCGAGCACATCATGGTCGGCTACAAGTAGCGCCCGGTCGGGCAGCCGCTCAGTCGGGCAGGCGGTCGGTGTCGAGCAGCTGATCGGCGGGGACCTCGCCGTTGCACAGGTCGGTGCAGAACTGCTCGAGGCGGCCCTTCGTGTCGTCGGGCAGGCTCGGCCGACAGCGCTCGAGCGCCCCGATGATGCGCTGGTAGACGACGAACTCGTGCTCGCAGGGCGGGCAGTCGCCCAGGTGCTCAGCGACCTTGGTCCCGGTGTCGGGATCGGTCGCCCGGTCGAGGTACGACTGGATCAGCTCGTTCGCCTCGCTGCACGACATCTGGCCAGGGCCGCCGCAGAGCCCGGAGGCCTCGGACAGCGGTGTCAGCGAGCCGTCGCCCAGTCGCGGGGCGTCGGGGATCGTCTCGTCGTCGGCGCTCATGAGCTCACTCCGGTGACGTCGTCGGCCGGGCGGTCGTCGACCGGTCCGGGCCCGAAGCCGGCCGGCACCAGCAGGTCGCGGATGCGTCGACGTGCCCGGTGCAGCCGGCTCATCACGGTGCCGAGCGGCACGTCGAGCACGTCGGCGGCCTCCTGGTAGGTCAGCCCGTCGACGTCGACCAGCTCCACCACCCGCCGGAAGTTCTCGGGCAACTCCTCGAGCGCCGCGGTGACGGCCTCGTCGAACTCGTGGTCCTCGACGCGCTTCTCCACCTCGTCGGCCTCGGTGCGTGGGCCGCGGTCCTCGACCGAGTCGGGGTCGTTGAGCAGCTCGGGGCGGCGCCGACGGTGGCGGTTGCGTTCGGTGTTCCGCAGGATCGTCAGCAGCCACGCCCGGGGGTAGCGGCCGTCGAAGGTGCCGATGGCCTTGTAGGCCCGCAGCAACGACTCCTGCACCAGGTCCTCGGCGTCGGCCCGGTTGCGGGTGAGCGACATGGCGACCCGCCACATCACGTCGACCTCGGGCAGGACGAGTCGGTTGAAGATCTGATCGCCCGTCTCACCGTCGAGCACGCGGGACGGCGTCGGCATGCCGGGCGACGTCGGGAGATCGGACGATGGCGGGGCCACGGTGGTGGTCACCTCGTGATCAACTCCTTCAGCGCGTTCAGGATTCCCGGCCATGCCCGGCCCACGCTACCGGTCGCCGCCTGCTCGACCCCGCCGGGGCGACCGGGTCGACCGACCCGACACCTCCGCACACGATCGTCGCATGATGCCAGACCGTCCCGTTCCTTCGGACGGTCTGGCACCACGCGGGAGCGGGAGATCCCCGCTGCCGCGTCCGACGGCAACATCTGACGGGCCGTCAGGTACGCTGCGCCGAGAACTGACGTCCAAGGGGGACCCCAGCATGACCGACTACAAGCAGCTCTACATCGGCGGTGAGTGGGTGGACCCCGCCGGCTCGGACCGCTTCGACGTCGTCAACCCCGCGACGCTCGAGGTCGTCGGCTCCACGCCGGAGGGCACCGAGGCCGACATGGACCGTGCTGTCGCCGCGGCTCGCGCCGCGCTCGAGTCCGGCCCGTGGGCGAACAGCACCGCGGCGGAGCGGCTCGAGGTCATGCGGTCGCTGCAGGCCAAGCTGGTCGAGGCCGCCGACGAGCTCGCCAACCTGGTCGTGTCCGAGGTCGGCGCCACCATCCTCTTTTACCACATCGGCCAGATCGGCGCCACGAACATGGTGCTCGACGCCTACGTGAACGTGCTGGACGGCTACGAGTTCGAGGAGCTCCGCCAGGACCTCCTCGGTCCGGCGATCGTCCGCAAGGAGCCGGTCGGCGTCGTCGCCGGCATCATCCCGTGGAACGTGCCGCTGTTCATCACCATGTTGAAGTTCGCCCCGACGCTCGCGTCCGGTTCGACCATGGTCCTGAAGCCCGCTCCC
This sequence comes from Actinomycetes bacterium, assembly GCA_023423215.1. GTDB lineage: Bacteria > Actinomycetota > Acidimicrobiia > Acidimicrobiales > Microtrichaceae > JAFAFZ01. The sequence continues at coordinate 3,210 of JAFAFZ010000111.1, read as the reverse complement.
GACACCCCGCTGTCGGCCTTCCGCTTCGCCGAGCTCGCCCACGAGGCCGGCGTGCCCGCCGGCGTGCTCAACGTCGTGCCGGCCGACCGTGAGGTCAGCGAGTACCTGGTGCGCCACCCCGGCATCGACAAGGTCTCGTTCACCGGGTCCACCGCGGCGGGCCGCAAGATCGGCGCCATCTGCGGCGAGCAGCTGAAGCGCTGCACGCTCGAGCTCGGCGGCAAGTCCGCGGCGATCCTGCTCGACGACGTCGACATCGAGGCCGTGGCCGACGAGCTGCTCTCCGCCGGCATCATGAACAACGGCCAGGCGTGCGTCGCCCAGACCCGAGTGCTGGCCCCGCAGTCCCGCTACGACGAGATCGTCGGTGTGCTGACCGACAAGATGGCGTCCCAGGTCGTCGGCGACCCGACCAGCTTCGACACGAACGTCGGCCCGCTCATCAACGAGGCGCAGCGCGAGCGCGTCGAGGGCTACATCCAGGTCGGCGCGGACGAGGGTGCCCGCGTCGCGGTCGGCGGTGGCCGGCCCAGCACCGACCAGCAGGGCTGGTTCGTCGAGCCGACGCTGCTCGTCGACGTCACGAACGACATGCGCGTCGCCCAGGAGGAGATCTTCGGCCCGGTCGTCTCGGTCATCGCGTACGACTCGGTCGACGACGCCGTGCGCATCGCCAACGACTCCGACTACGGCCTCTCCGGCTCGGTGTGGGGCGGCGACGTGGACGCGGCGATCGACGTCGCCCGCCAGGTCCGCACCGGCACCTACGGCGTGAACATGTACGGCATGGCCTTCGGCTCGCCCTTCGGTGGCTACAAGCAGTCGGGCCTGGGCCGTGAGCTCGGCCCCGAGGGCCTCGAGGAGTTCCTCGAGTACAAGACCATCAACCTGCCGGCGGGCACCGAGCCCGAGCTCAAGTACTGAGCCGGACCGCTCCGAACGCGCACGAGGCCCGGGCGAGTCGCCCGGGCCTCGTCGCGTCCAGGGGGGGTCAGACCAGGTCGACCCGGCGGCCGACCCCTTCCAGCTTCTCCTGGTTCAGCACGATGTGGAACTGCGTGATGGCACCGCTGCGGGGCTCCCGCTCGGCCAGCAGCACGAGCGTCTCGTCCGGCGAGCGCATGACCAGCGCCGGCCCCGCGTTCAGCTGCTCGATCCCGAGCGTCGCGCCCTCGGGGACGCGTGTGCCCAGGTTGACGAGCAACCGCGCGACGCGATCCGGGTGGATCACTGGCCGACGCGCAGCGTGGCGCAGCGGACCGCCGTCGCTGGTCAGCACGACGTCGGGCGACAGCAGCGAGATGACCCGCTCGACGTCGCCGAGCGCGATCGCCCCGACCAGGTCGCCGAGCAGCCCCTCGTCGATCGCCCGCCGCTCGGCTCGTGCTGCGCGGACCTTGCGGCGAGCGCGGCTGGCGATCTGGCGACACGCCTCGGGGGTGCGATCGACGGCGACGGCGATCTCGGCGAAGGGCACCGCGAACACGTCGGCGAGCAGGAACACCGCGCGCTCGACCGGACCGAGCGTGTCGAGCACCACCAGGAACCCGAGCTCGAGCGACTCGGCCAGCTCGACCGCGTCCTCGGGGCCGCGTGGCGAGCGGCCCTCGTCGTCGACGTCCAGCGCCGTGGCGATCGGATCCGGCAGCCACCGCCCGACGTAGTCCTCGCGCCGCCGTCGCTGCGCCCGCAGGCGGTCGATCGCGAGCCGCGAGGTCACGGTCGTCAGCCAGGCCGCCGGCCGCTCGATCGCGTCGGGGTCGACCGTGCTCCAGCGGATCCACGCCTCCTGCACGACGTCCTCGGCATCGGGCACCGAGCCGACCATCCGGTAGGCCAGGCCGGTCAGCCGCGCACGCTCGAGCGCGAACACCTGCTCGTGGGTGCGCGCGGCCCCGACGTGCGCGTCGACCGGCTCGTCCGACATGGACCTCATCCTGCCGCGACCGCGCCGTGGACCGGACGACGACGGCGGTCCTGCGCGCCGAGCCGCCCCGCCACGACCCCGCTCGCCACCGCGGCGTCGGCGAGCATGCCCTCGGCGCCGACCCAGTCCCCCGCGATCAGCAGCCCGTCGGCGCCCGGCACGCGCACGCCGGGCCGTCCCGCCAGACCGCCGGCCTCGGGGACGGGGATGCCGCCGGTGACGACCATGCGGTGCAGGAACCGGTCCGCGACGACGCGGTCGCGCTCGATGCCACCGATCGCGGCCAGGCGCCAGAGCGCCGCCTCGTCCGCGTGTCGTTCGGTCGCGCCGTAGATCGCCGCGTGCACGACCGAGGTGCCGGCGGGCGCCAGGTCGGCCGGCGGGTGGTGCACCGAGAGGTACGCCGACTCCCCCACGCCCAGCACGAGCGGCTGCGGGACGGGGCCGCGCACCGCCAGCTCGAGGCAGGCCGCCGTGGCCGCCGGGCCGAGGCCCGAGAGGTCAACCGGGTGCGGCGACAGCGCCTGCACCGACTCGGGCGAGCCGGTGGCCAGGACCACCGAGCGCGCCCGCAGCACGCCGTCCGAGGTCGTGACCCGCCAGCGTGCGCCGTCCTCGCCGCCCTGGCCGTCCTCGTCGCGGTCCACCTGCTCGATCGTGCGCACCGATCGGTGGTCGAGCAGCTCGGCGCCGTGGACGACGGCATCCGTAGCGAGCGCGTCGACGAGCTGCTGGAAGCCGCCGTCCAGGTAGCGCACGCCCGGGTCGAGCGCGATCTGCATCTGCTGCAGCATCGCGTCCGCGCTGAGCCGGTCCAGGTCCGCGACGTAGGTGGCGGTGCGGGCGAGCATCGCGACGAGCTCCTGCGCGTCGGGTGCCAGGCCGGCGTGGTCCATCCACCCGCGGCCGGTGCGGTGCGCGTGCGCCGGCGGGTCGATGGCGCCGAGGCGAGCCAGCAGCGCCCCGACCTTCACCTTCGAGCGCGGCGAGAGCAGCTTCGTGCGCAGCAAGGTCGACGGTCCCGCGGGCAGGGGGTGCAGCTCGCCGTCGCGCAGCGCCCTGCCGCCCCCGGTGGGCGGCGTGCCGCCACGGGCGTCGATGCCGAGCGCCCGCAGCTCGCGGTGCGCCGCGCCCCCGAGGTAGAGCGCCCGGGGGCCGCTGTTGAACACGACGCCGGGGTCGACCACGTGGGTGGCGGCCCGACCCCCGGGCCGTCGCGCGTCCAGCCCGGCGCCGCTCGCCCCCGCGCGCGCGGCGGGGGTGGCGGCGGCCCGCCCGGCCCG
>JAFAFZ010000005.1 GCA_023423215.1 Actinomycetes bacterium | reverse complement strand
TGCTCACCTCGGTGGTGATCTCGCGGGCCGCCTCGCTGCCCCCGCGGTCGAGCACCTCGACCTCGACCACCCGCTGACGTCCCACCATCGACGCGCCTCCGAACGACGATCGCGTGGACCCGGACCGTCCACGCCGCGAGCGGACTACCCGGTCCGCGACGGTCCAGACCGCGGCACCGCGGCACCGCAGCGCCGCGTCCGCCGCGGAACCGGGACTGGGTGCGACTCCCGCGGGTAGGTCGCCGCCAACCCGACGAAGGAGGGGTGACATGTGGCGACTCCACTCCGGCCCCGGCCACCCGGCGCCCGGCACGATCGACATCGACGTCGTCTTCGCGACGCGCACCGACGACGTGCTCGTGGTCGACTTCGTCGTGGCCGCGGACGTCCCGGCGGGCTTCGGCGAGTTCCTCCGGGCGGGCCAGCCGTTCGGGTTGCCCTTCCGGGTCCCCGTCGGCAACTCGACCGGTTCTGCGCACCGGCAGCTGTGCCGCTGGTCCTCGACCGACGAGCCGGTCGCCGCGCACTCCGGCGTCGACGAGGAGGGTCGGCACCGGCTCGTGCTCGCGCAGGGCCGGTCCCAGGTCGTCCTGGAGTTCCTGACATGAGGGTCGTGGTCGCCGGCGGCGCCGGCATGATCGGCTCGCACCTCTGCGAGGCGCTGGTCGCACGCGGCGACGACGTCGTCGCCGTGGACAACCTCTGCACCGGACGCCTGCGCAACCTCGACGCGCTGGACGGGCATCCGTCGTTCCGCTTCGTCCAGGCGGATGCTGCGACCTGGCTGCCGGTCGACGGGCCGATCGACGCGGTGTGCCACCTGGCGTCCCCCGCATCGCCCGCCGACTTCGCTCGCCGCCCGGTCGAGATCCTGCACGCCGGGAGCACCGCGACGTTCTCGGCGGTCGAGCTCGCGCTGGACCACGGCGCCCGGCTGCTGTTCGCCTCGACCAGCGAGGTGTACGGCGATCCCGTCGTGCACCCGCAGGTCGAGACCTACCGCGGCAACGTCAGCACCCTCGGGCCACGCGCCTGCTACGACGAGTCGAAGCGGTTCGGTGAGGCGGTGATCTCGACCCACGCCCGGCACCACGGGCTCGATGCCCGCATCGCCCGGATCTTCAACACCTACGGCCCTCGCCTGCGCCCCGACGACGGCCGGGTCGTGTCCAACTTCGTGGTGCAGGCGCTCGCGGACCGTCCCATCACCCTGCACGGCGACGGGCACCAGACGCGGAGCTTCTGCTTCGTCGACGACCTCGTGCGCGGCCTGGTGGCGCTGCTCGACTCGGACGAGCCCCGACCGGTGAACCTCGGCAACCCGAGCGAGGTCCGGGTGCGAGAGGTCGCCGAGCTCGTGGTCGAGCTGACCGGGAGCCGCAGCGAGCTGGTGCAGCTCCCCCTACCGATCGACGATCCCGTGCGCCGGCGTCCCGACGTCGAGCGTGCCCGGGCGAGCCTTGGCTGGGAGCCGCGGGTCGCCCTGCGGGACGGACTGCTCCGGACGATCGAGGGGCTGCGGGTCGAGCTCGCCCTGTCCGATGCGGCTCCTGCACACTCGTCGCCGGACGAAGATCGGTGCCGTGCGGCCGACTCCGAGCCCGAGCGCTCGAGCACACGTGTGGGCACGTCGTGAGCGACGGCGGACACCGGAGGCGTCCTCCGGGCCGCGATGGTCTCGCCCGTTGCCGCCGGCGTCTGCCAGGCTGGTGCGGCGAGCGTTCTGGGGTTCCCGGAGACCGGGTACGAGGGCCCGAACCCGCCACGGCCGGAACCGAGGTTCCCTCGACGGTGGTTGTGCAACGTCGAGGAGGCCGGATGTCGAGCACGGGTACGAACGAGGCGCTGGGCAACGCGCAGGTCGCGTTCGACGTGCCGGCACGCCCGGACTCGCTCCGGTTGCTCCGCCTGGGTGTCGCCGACCGCGCCGTTGCCGCAGGTCTGCCAGCGGAGGCGGTCGATCGGGCCCGTGTGGTCGTGGACGAGCTCGCTGCCGTCCTCGTCGCCGCAGCGGCGCCCGGTTCTCGACTGCGCCTCGTCGTCGGCGAGAACGGCGGCCGTCTTCTGATCCGCGGCGAGGTCGTCCACGGCGGACCGATGCCCGAGGTCGATCGCGTGGTGGTCGAGCTCCTCGACCTGTGCGTGAGCCCGGAGGCCTGGGATCTGAGCGGCGTCGACCAGCACCTCTGCTTCGACGCCGCCGTCAGCGCCCGCTGGACCGAGTCGGACCCCGACCGGCGCCGCTGACTCAGTCGTCGAACTCGGAGCGCAGCTCGGCGAGGGCGCCCCGGATGATCCGCGACACGTAGGACTGCGAGATCCCGTGGCGCTCGGCGATCTCGGGCTGCGACAGCCCGTCGATGAAGCGCAGCCGCAGCATCTCGATCTGACGTTCGTCCAGCTTGGCGGTGCCCTCTCGCACGACCATGCGGACCTCGGTCAGGTCGATGCCCCGGTCCACGTCGCCGAGCGTCGCCTCCAGCGTCGTGCCGCCCTCCTCGCCGCGAAGCTGACGGTGGATGCTCTCGCTCTCCCGGGTCGTACCGACCACCAGGCCGAGGATCACCTGCTCCTCGTCGCAGCCGAGCCGCGCCGCGAGCTCGGGGACGGTGGGAGAGCGGTGCAGCTCGTGGCCGAGCTCCTCGGCCGCGCGTCGGATGTGCAGGTGCGTCTCCTGTGCCGCGCGCGGCGGTCGCACCAGCCAGGTGCGGTCACGCAGGTAGCGCTTCAGCTCGCCGTCGATCGTGCGGTCCGCGAAGGTCCGCAGCGACGCGCCGCCGGCCGGGTCGTAGCGGTCGACCGCACCGATGAGCGCCAGCAGCGCCGTCTGACGCACGTCATCCGCGCTCGCGTTCCCACCGCGCTCGTAGCGCGAGACGTAGTGGTCGACCAGGTGGAGGTGCGCCTCGACGATGCGGTTGCGCACCCGCCGATCGCCGCTGCTCCGGTACTCGGCCAGCAGGGCCTCGAGCTGGTCCGTCGACAGGTCCTCGGACGCGCCGCCGCGACGTCGGCGAGGCGGGGGCGGCACGTCCGTCCGACCGCGTGGTGCGACGACGGGCGGGTCCTCCGGGGCGGGCGCCATCACCGACCCGTCGTACGCCTCGTCTCGCTCCGCGGCCTCGCTCACTCGGGGCCACTACCCACGGAGCGTGGCGGCTAGGCGCGCAAGGTGCAGGTCCACCCGCAGGGGTGCCGGCGCCGAGCAGGGTCGCGGCCCCTCGGACGGGGTAGGTCGTTCCGGTCGGTCCCCGACGTGCCGCCCAGCCGTCGGGGACCGACGCCTCAACCGGCGGCGACCTGGGTGCCGAGCAGGTCGCGCAGCAGCGCGGCGTCCCGCACCGCCGCCGCTTGCTGGTCGTTGTTGAAGTAGGCGTACACGTCCTCGCCGACGGCCAACCGCTCCTCGAGGCGACGCGCCAGGCCCGTCAGCGCGGAGCGGCCGTAGCGCCCGTGGTACGGGCGGCGCACCGCGTCCGGGCCGTGCAGGCGCACGTAGGTCCAGTCGGTGGTCCGCAGCCAGGGCAGGCCCGGGAGCAGGTCGTGCCAGCACAGGGCCGCGCCGTGCCGCTCGAGCACGGCGTAGACCTCGTCGTCGCACCACGACGGGTCGCGCAGCTCGACCGCCCAACGCAGGTGCCGTGGCGTCGCGGCGAGGAACTCCTCGAGCCGGCCGACGTCGCGACGCCAGCGCGGTGGCAGCTGCACGAGCTGCGGGCCGAGCGCCCCACCGAGGTGCTCGACGCGCTCCAGGTGCCGGGCGAGCCACTGGGTGGGGTCCTTCAGCTTCTTGCGGTGCGTCCCGAACTGCCCGACCTTCACCGCGTAGCGGAAGCCGTCGGGCGCCTGCTCGCACCAGCGGTCGACCGTGGTCTCGGCGGGCAGCCGGTAGAAGGTCGAGTTCAGCTCGACCGAGTCGAAGTGCCGGGTGTACTCGCGGAACCACCCCGAGCGCGGCAGGTCGGCCGGGTAGAGACGTCCACGCCAGTCGTCGTAGGACCAACCGGAGCAGCCGACGTGGGCGCGCCCGCGGACCGGGCGCTCCCGTCGGTCAGCCACCCGAGGCCGCCTGGACCCGTGCGACCATCTCCGAAAGCTGCTGCGGGTCCGGTGCCGCCTCCTGCGAACCGGACGCCTCGACGACGCAGCAGGACGCGGCGACGGCGCGCACCGCGGACGCCCTGACGTCCAGGCCGGCGGCCACGGCCCACGCGTGCCCTGCGGCGAAGGCGTCGCCCGCACCGGTCGTGTCGACCACGTCCAGGTCGTCGGGTGCACGGGTCGCCCACGAGCCCTGCGCCGTCGCGCTGACGCAGCCGCCCTCGGGCAGCTTCACGTGCGCAGCCCCGGCGCCCCGTGCCACGAGCTCGACGGCGGCGGCGCGCGCGCCCGCCG
>JAFAFZ010000631.1 GCA_023423215.1 Actinomycetes bacterium | reverse complement strand
CTCGTACTCGGCCGCGACGTACAGGAAGCCCTCGGCGTCGATCGCGATCGTGGCGTCGGTGTCGTCGCCGTTCCAGAACCGGAACGTCTGCACCGGATCGCCGGTGCCGGCCACGAGCGGGCCCACGTCCCAGCCCATGACCAGTCCGCCGGAGTTCGCCCAGTAGACGGTGTTGCCCGACACGACGACCGAGCCCTCGATCGACATCTCGTTGGCGCGGTTGCCCGCCAGGTCAGAGATCAGCTGCTGGTCCCAGCTGGGTGTGTTGAACACGAGGTCCGGATCGACGGTCACCAGCCCGTCCGCGCCGTACGCGCGGTTGAGCTTCACCATGTGGAACTGGCTGTTCTCGCCGCCCTCGAGCAGGTAGTCGTCCAGGATCAGGCCGGAGCCGTCCCAGTCGTTGTTCCACTTCGTCGGCGACACCGCGGTCGCGGACAGCTTCCACAGCTCGACCGCCTCGCCGGGCCGGTCGATCGCGATGGCCCGGTAGAAGTTGTCGCGGCTGCCCGAGTAGACGATCGGGAAGCCGTCCGGGTCGACGGTGACCGAGCCCTTGATGATGTCGCCGGTGGGGAAGGGCGGGAGCAGGCCCGCACCGGCGCGCCCGTCCATGACCTGCACGGCGCCGGCGTCGGCCCCGAACACCACCCACAGCCGGCCCTCGCGCTCGAACACCGCGGGCTGGCCCGTCCACCCCATGCCGCACCAGGTCTTGGTCTCGCCCTTGGCCGAGGACGACGAGCACATGCCGCCGTCCTGGGGGTAGTACCAGGCCACCTCGGGTGAGGCCGGCACCGGACCACGGCCGTAGTAGGTGCGCGTCGGGTTGCCCCGGAACGTCAGCAGCCCCGGCACCTCGGAGGACCACATGTGGCCCGAGCTCGCCGCGTTCACGAGCTGGCCGTCGACCCGCTCGACGACCTCCTGTGCCTCGTCCTCGGGCTCCTCGTCCGCCGCGGGCTCCTCGCCGTCACCACCGTCGGCCGCGGTCTCGCCGCTCCCGTCGGCACCGCCGTCCGTCGCCGGGTCACCGCCGCCCAGCAGTCGCGTGACCCCGAACGCGAGCGCCAGCACCACGACGACGCCGACGGCGAGCACCGTCAGCTGACGCCGACGGGCGATCTCACGCGTCGGCGGGGCCAGCGGCCGCGGCCGTCGGAGGTGGTGGTCGCCGTGGGGGGTCGGGCCGGACATCTGCGGTCCATCATCCCCCGTCCCGACGCGGACCCGAGGGACTGGCCGCCCCTACTGGCGCAGCTCGCCCTCGGCGACGAGGCGATCCAGGGTGAGCTCGGGCCGCTCGGCCTCGAGGCGGTCCAGCCAGTAGGTCGACTCGAACAGCGCCAGCAGGGTGCCGTCGCTGCGTCCGAGGACGTCGACGCCCTGCATCGCCCGGAGCTCGTCGCGGGACGCGGCGTCGGTGCGGCGCGCCACCTTGAAGCCGGTCATCGAGAACTCGACCGGCGCGCCGAACTCGTTCTCGAGGCGGTGCTTCGCGACCTCGAACTGCAGCGCACCCACCGCGGCGAGCACGGGCGACTGCTCGCCGAAGTCGGGGTCGCGCAGGACCTGGATCACGCCCTCCTCGTCCAGCTGCGTGATGCCGTTGCGGAACTGCTTCGACTTCGACACGTCGGTGGTGCGGGCGATGGCGAAGAACTCGGGCGCAAAGCTCGGGATCGGTGGGAACGTCACCTGCGAGTCGACCCACAGCGAGTCGCCCACGCGCACGTCGTTCGCGTTCACGAAGCCGACGACGTCCCCGGGGAACGCCTCTTCCAACGTCTCGCGCTCCTGACCGAAGACCGAGTGGGCGTACTTGGTGGCGAACGGCTTGCGGGTCCGGTCCTGGGTGACGACCATGCCGCGCTCGAAGCGACCGGAGCAGACCCGCAGGAAGGCGATGCGGTCGCGGTGCGCCTTGTCCATGTTCGCCTGCACCTTGAACACGAACCCGGAGAACGGCGCGTCCAGCGGACGGGGGTCGCCCTTCACGTCGACCCTGGCGGTGGGGCTCGGGACCTCGTCGATCACCGAGTCGAGCAGCAGCCGCACGCCGAAGTTCGTCAGCGCCGAGCCGAAGAACATCGGGGTCGTCTCGCCGGCCAGGAACATCTCGGCATCGTGCTCGGCCCCGGTCAGCAGCTCGAGCTCGTCCAGGCTCTCTGTCCAGCTCTCGCCCTCTTCGGCCAGCGCACGCTCGGGTTCGACGACCTCCTCGGGTGCCTCGGTCGAGCCGCGGGCGGTGCGGGTGAAGCGGATGAAGTCGCCGCTGCGCCGGTCGACGACGCCGCGGAAGTCGCCCGCGATGCCGACCGGCCACGTGACGGGCGTGCAGATGAGCCCGAGCTTCGACTCGATGTCGTCGATCAGCTCGAGCGGGCTCAGACCGGGGCGGTCCCACTTGTTGACGTAGGTCAGGATCGGCAGGCCACGGCTGCGGCAGACCTCGAACAGCTTCTGGGTCTGGGCCTCGATGCCCTTGGCCGCGTCCAGCACCATCACCGCCGCGTCGCAGGCCGTGAGCACGCGGTAGGTGTCGTCGGAGAAGTCGCGGTGGCCGGGGGTGTCGAGCAGGTTGACGACGCAGTCGCGGTAGGGGAACTGCAGCACGGTCGACGTGATCGAGATGCCGCGCTGCTGCTCGAGCTCCATCCAGTCCGAGGTGGCCGAGCGGCGGTCGCCGCGAGCCTTCACGGCACCGGCCTCCCGCCCGAGTGCGCCGCCGTAGAGCAGGAGCTTCTCGGTGAGCGTGGTCTTGCCCGCGTCCGGGTGCGAGATGATCGCGAAGGTCCGGCGTCGACCGGCCTCGACGACGGGATCGGCGGGCGTGCTCACCACACGAGGAAAGCCCCTTTGGCGACAGGGGCGCAAAGTCGTGCAGCGCACCGCACGCCCCGGGCGCCCCTCCCACCGACCTTTGGCGTTGGCCGTGGTCGCTCAGCGACCACAACCCACGCCAAAGACTGGTGTGGTGTGGTGTGCGTGACGTGGTGCGGTGTCAGTCGAGGCTGGCCTGCACGGCGGCGAGCAGCGCGGCGGTGCGCGGGTCGCCGGCGAGGCCGAACTGCATCTGGTTCATGACGTACCCGAACCCCACGTGCCGGTCCGGGTCCGCGAAGCCGACCGATCCGCCGGCGCCGTAGTGGCCGAAGCTCCGGCCACCGAGGAACGACGACACGTCCGAGTGGCGCATGAAGCCGAGGCCGAACGGGATCGGGAACATCAGCACGGCGTCGGGGCCCTCGGTCCGCGGCTCGATCGCCGCGGCGACGGTCGCCTCGTCGAGCAGGCGCACCCCGTCGACCTCGCCGACGCACGCCGCGTACATGCGCGCGAGCGAGCGGGCGTTGGTGATGCCGCCGGCGGCCGGGATCTGGGCAGCCCAGGTGCGCGGCTCGTTCCAGACGTCCTGGTCGCGGAACGCGCCGCCCGGAGCGGCGAGCGCACGCCCCGCCAGGTTGTCCGGCCCGAGCAGCAGGTCGAGCATGTCGATCAGCCCGGGCGACGGCACCTCGGGCTCGAGCGCGCCGGCGGCCGGCTCCGCAGGCGCCGGGTTCGGCAGGCCCAACCCGTCCGGCACGCCCATCGGGATGAGCTTGGACACCCGGCCGACCTGCTCATCGGGCAGGCCGATCCAGAACTCGAGCCCCAGCGGACCGGCGACCTCGTCCGCGAAGAACTCGCCGATGCTGCGACCCGACACCCGCCGCACGAGCTCGCCCACGAGCCAGCCGTAGGTGACGGCGTGGTACCCGTGCTGGGTGCCCGGCTCCCAGATGGGGGTGCTCTCGGCCAGGGCGTCGACGACGGTGTCCCAGTCGAGCGCCTCGTCCACGGTCAGCCGGCGGGTGGTGTCGACCAGGCCCGACTTGTGGCACAGCAGCCACGACACGGGGATGTCGCCCTTGCCGGCGGCGCCGAACTCGGGCCAGTAGTCGGTCACCGGCGCATCCACGTCGAGCAGGCCCCGCTGCACCAGCAGGTGCGCGCACAGGGCGGTGGCGCCCTTGGTGGAGCTGAAGACGAGCTGCAGCGTGTCGTCGTCGTAGGGCGCGTCGGTCGTCGTGATGCCGCCGGTCAGGTCGACCACCGGCCGTCCGTCGACGTACACGCTGACGGCCGCGCCGACGTCGCCGTGACGCTCGAAGTTCTCGGTGAACGCGTCACGCACCCGCTCGAAGCCCGGTTCCACGGAACCACGGATCTCGACCATGTCGGCCTCCTTCGTCCTCGCTGGTCGGGGACGGGCCAACGTCCGACCGACCGCCCCCGTCGCCGTCGGGGGCTCGGGCCGCAGCGTAGGCCCGTCGGGCGATCCGGTGCGCCTCGGCTCAGCCGGGGAGCAGGGTGCCGAAGGTGGCTTCGCGCACCGTGGTGGTGCCGTCGGTGAAGGTCGCCTCGGCGCGCACGACGTGCGGACCCGGGGCCAACAGCACCGGCAGGAGCGGCAGCCCGCCGTACAGCTCGAACGGGGCGAACACCTCGGTCGCGGTGTGCTCGCCGTCCAGGAAGAACTCGACGCGGGCCAGCCTCGGCAGCTCGAGGTACACGAACGAGGGTTGGGCCAGCACCGAGTCGAGCAGCGGCAGCGGGCGCAGCAGGTCGGCCACGACCGAGACGTACAGGCCGCCCGCGACGACCGGCGGGGTCGTCGTCGGCGACGTCGAGGTGGTCGGCACAGTCGGCGTCGTGGTGCTCGGAGACCCCGCGGTCGTGGGCGGCGCGGGGTCGACGAACCACGGCGTGCTGCTGGTCGTCGTGCCCGAGCCGTTGCCACCCGACCCGCCCGCGCCCGCGCCGTCGGTCCCGGAGCGGCGCGGCGCCGTGGTGGACGAGCTCCCGCCGGGTGCGGCGGTGGTCGACGAGGTGCTGGCGGACGAATCCACTGTCGTGGAGGGCGCCTCGGTCGCCGACGTGGACGTGGACGTGGGCAGCGTCGAGGTGCCGAGCACGCTCGGCGGCGGCGCGGACGTGGGCACCGTGGTGCTCGAGCCGGTGTCCCGCGCCTCGTGCGCCTGGTAGGCGAGCGGCAGCGAGACCACGGCGGTCAGCACGGTCGAGGCGGAGGCGGCGAGCAGGACGCGCGCCGAGGGCGCGCCGCCCACCCCACGAGTGCCCGGTGCACCCTTCGCCCTTGCCGCCATCACCGTTCGATTCTCCCCGAGCCGGCAGGACCGGCACATGGGCACATGCCGCGCAACGCCGCCACTCTCCGTCGCGGATCAGCGCGAAGTGGGTGCGGACCGTGTCGCGCGGTCACGCTGCGTCGTCCTCGCCTTCCGGACGGAGGTCGATGATGCCGAGCCGCACGGCCGACAGCACGGCGTGGGTCAGGCTCTGGGTGTCGAGCCGGCGGTAGATCGCGTTGAGGTGGTTGTGCACCGTCTTCTGGGTGATGCCCAGCTCCCGGGCGACC
>JAFAFZ010000624.1 GCA_023423215.1 Actinomycetes bacterium | reverse complement strand
CCACTCCACACGGGACGTGGCATGGCGGGTGTCTCCTGGGTAGGCGGGACGCCGGGCGGGATCGGCAGCGCCGGGTGCGCCTGGCACCCCCGACGATACCGACGAGTCCGGGTTCCGACGCTGCCGGCGCCGCGAACTCATCGCCGGGGTGTCGGTCGAACCCGGTCGCCTCCGCTTTCCCCGAGGAGCGTTCCGCTACTCCTCGCAGCGCACGTGGCTGGGGTCGACGTCCTCGCGTCGGCCCAGCAGCGACGGCTGGCGCAGGCGTCGGTCCGAGGTCCACTCCGCGTACGCGACCTGCACGACCGAGCGGGGCTCGCTCCAGCGCGCCTCGCGCAGGGCGCGGTGCACCGTGCGCTCGGCGAACGGCGCGTCGGTCCGCTCGTGCTCGGTCAGCTCGGCGTGCCAGCGGTCCAGGTCGGCGTCGGTCAGGCCGGTGCCGACGTTCCCGACCCAGCGCAACCCGTCGACGTCGTGGCAGCCGAGCACGAGCGCGCCCACTCCCCCGCCGCGACGACCGGTACCCGGGGTCCAGCCGCAGACCACGAACTCCTGCGCGTGGCGCAGCTTGACCTTCCGCCACGCCGGGGAGCGGCGGCCCGGTTCGTACGGGCGGTCGGCCCGCTTGGCCATGATGCCCTCGAGCCCGTGCTCGGCCGCGGCGTCGAGCCACAGCCGACCGTCGCCGCGTGCCGAGGTCGTGCGCCGCCAGGTCGGTCCGTCCACGACGAGCCGGTCGAGCAGCTCACGGCGCTGCTCGAACGGCAGTCGCCACGCGTCCAGGCCGTCCAGGTGCAGCAGGTCGAACACGACGATCGTCGCCGGCACGGTGCGCGCCCGTGACGCCGCCTCCGTGGGCGAGGTGACGCCGAAGCGCGGCTGGAGCCGGCCGAAGCTCGAGCGGCCGTCCTCGTCGAGGACGACGACCTCGGCGTCGAGCACCGCGGTCGGGGCGATCGAGGACATGCCGGCCAGCTCCGGGAACTCGACGGTGACGTCCCGCCCGGTCCTGCTACGTGCCCGGACGGTGCCGCCGTCGACCTCGACGATGATGCGCATGCCGTCCCACTTGGGCTCGTAGAACCAGGCGTCGTCGTCGCGCGGCAGCTCGCCGGACACGGCGGCCATGGGCTCGATGTGGGGAACGGGCACCCGCGCACGCTACCCAGCGCCCGCCCGCGACCGGGTCGCCCGGGCACGGTCGTAGCCTCGGTCGGCGTGGCACGACGCACCGGAACCTCTCACACGACCACCCCTCCCGAGGTCCCTCACCTGGGCGGGCACCCCGACGTGGACGAGGTGGTGCGTGCCGTCTGCGCGCGCTGCGCCCACGAGCTGCTGCGGAGGGAGCCGGGCGTGCGGGACGGGACGGATCCCGAGGACGTGCACAAGGCCCGTGTCGCCACCCGCCGCACGCGTGCCGACCTGAAGTCGATCGAGTCGGTGCTGGACCGACGCTGGTCGCGCCGGGTGCGCGACGAGCTGCGCTGGCTCGGCGGACTGCTCGGTGCAGTTCGGGACATGGACGTGCTGACCGCCGCAGTGGAGGACGAGCTCGCCGGCGCCGGCTGGGACGACACCGGGCAGGGCATCGTCGAGGAGCTCCAGGCGCAGCGCCGGCTGCGACACCTGGAGCTGTGCAGCGCGATGACCTCGGCCCGCTACCACGACCTGATCGAGGACCTGCTCGACGCAGCGGACGAGGCACCGCTCGCCGACGACGTCGACGCGGAGGACAGCGGACGCAAGCTGCTCCGCCACGCAGCGCGGCGGGCCTGGCGGCGGACCGAGCGGGCGGCGCGTCGGCTGGACGAGGACTCGACCCTCGAGGAGCTGCACGAGGTCCGCAAGCGCACCAAGCGCGCCCGGTACGCGGCCGAGCTGGCGACGCCGACTTTCGGGAAGCCGGCGAAGCGACTCGCCAAGCGGCTGGTGCAGGTGCAGGACGAGCTCGGCGAGCTGAACGACGCGGCGACGATGCTGGACTGGCTCGAGCAGGACGGCCCGCGCCGCCTGGACGCCGGCGCCGCCTACGTCGCCGGTGCGCTCGCCGAACGCCGCCGACGTGACCTGCTCGACCAGCGCGACGACTGGCGCGCCGGGTGGACGCGCCTCACGCCCAAGCGCCGCGCCTGGCTCGGCTGACACCGGGTCGCGCCACCCGCCGCCCTCCGGACGCTCGAACTCGGAACGTTCCGTTCGCGGAACGGTCGATCCGTTCCGAAACGGTCCATTCGTTCCGAGTTCGGTGAGGGGCGGGCGGACACGCGGGCGGGGCGGGGCGGGGCGGAGCTAGGAGCCGAGGCCCTCGACGCGGGCGAGCAGCTCGTCGGCGATCTCGTCGCTCGGTCGGTCGGACCAGCGCTGCACGACCTGGCCGTCCGCGCCGATCAGCACCGTCTCGACGTACTGGGACGAGTACGTCGCCTCGAGCTGCACCGCCAGCAGGCGATCGACGTCCGAGACGATGCGCACGTGACCGAGCGCCGACGCGTCGGCGCTCATCGCGACGCTGGGGTCGACCGGGCTGACCGCGAGCAGCTGGATGCGGTCCCGGCCGAAGTCGACGAGCCGGCGGCCCAGCGCGTCGAGCACCGCTTGTCCCGCTTCGGACGTCGGCGTCTCGATGAAGACCAGCACCGTGGGGATGTTGCCGATGATGCGATCGAGATCGACGACGCCGCCGGTGCTGGCCGCCACCTCCCCGCCGATCGCCGGATCCTGTGGCTGGGCTGGCTCTCCGGTGGACATCTCCGACTCCTCTGGATCGTGGGCGTCAGATCACGTACCCGACGTCCGTTCGAGCAGAACCGTCGCCGGCCGGCACCTCGGTCGACGCTCAGGCGGTCGTGCCCGCGACCCCGCTCGAGCCGGTCGTCGAACCGTCGCCGGACGCCTCGTCGGCGCTCCGCTCCCCGAGCGGCGCTCCGTCGGCGGACCCCGCCGCTGCGCCGGCATCGCCGTCGCCACGGGTCGAGGTCGCGCCCGCCAGCAGCTGGAGC
>JAFAFZ010000621.1 GCA_023423215.1 Actinomycetes bacterium | reverse complement strand
CCTCCAGCTGCTGGCGGTGCACCCGGGTCGCCGCCGCCGCGGCCTGGCGACCGAGCTGGTCCACGCCGCGGAGCGCTGGTCGGTGGCGCGGGGTGCGTCCGAGATGGCGGTCGGCGGGGCGGCGCCGTTCTACCTGTTCACCGGGGTCGACACCCGGTGGACCGCAGCGCTGTGCCTGTTCGAGGCGCTCGGCTACGAACGGACCGACGTCGTGCTGGACCTGGTCTGCCCGACGCTGCAGCGACGACGGCCGACGCCGCCCGGCGTGCACGTCGAGCCCGTGCGCGACGACGAGCAGCTGGACGCGCTCGTCGCGTTCGCGGCCGAGTGCTACCCGCACTGGGTCCCCGAGCTCGAGGTCGCCGGACGCCACGGCACCGCAGTGCTGGCCAGGGACGGCGAGGGCACGGTGCTGGGCGCGGCGGCGCACTCGGTGAGCCGGCTCGGCGTGGTCGGACCGGTCGCGGTGCGCCCCGGCGGACAGCGTGGTGGCGTCGGCTCGGCGGTGGTCGCGGCGGTGCTGTCCGAGCTGGCCGTCGCCGGCGTGCAGCGCGCCGAGATCGCCTGGACCTCGACCGTCGGCTTCTACGCCAAGGCCTGCGACGCGAAGGTGGGTCGGGCCTCGCAGCGGCACCGTCGAGACCTGACCTCGCTGCGGCAGGGCTAGGTTCGGGCCGTGACGACCCTCGCCGAGCGACTCGGCTACGCCGCCGACGACCGCCTGCTGATCATCAACTGCGACGACCTCGGCATGTCCCACGCCGCGAACGAGGGGGTCTTCGACTCGCTCGCCGCAGGTCTGGCGACGTCGGCCACGCTGATGGTGCCGTGCCCCTGGGCGAAGGACGCTGCGTCACGGCTGGACGGCCAGGACGTCGGGGTGCACCTGACGTTGACCGCCGAGTTCGAGCGCTACCCGTGGGGGCCGATCACGCACGCTCCCTCGCTGCTCGGCGGTGGCGGCGGCTTCCCCCGCACGATCGAGGACGTGTGGGAGCACGCGGACGTCGATGAGGTGCACCGGGAGCTGCGCGCGCAGGTCGAGCGGGCGATCCAGTGGGGCGTCGACGTCACGCACCTGGACTCGCACATGGGGACCCTGCAGCTGCGCCCCGAGTTCTTCGACGTGTACCTCGAGCTGGCGGTCGAGTTCGCCCTGCCCATGCGCCTCTCGGGCGTCGACACCCAGGACCTGGTCGGCTTCCCGTTCCGCGACCGCGCCGCCGAGGAGGGCGTGCTCGCGCCGGACCGCCTGACGTTCTACGCGGGTGTCGGGGCGCGTGAGCCGCTGCTGGGCCTGCTGGCCGACCTGCCGGCCGGGGTCACCGAGATCTACCTGCACCCGGCCCGTGACCAGCCCGAGCTCCGCGCGCTCGCGCCCGACGCCGAGGGTCGCATCGACGACCTGCGGCTGCTGACCGAGGACGACCAGGTCGTCGCGGCGCTGGCGGCGGCGGGAGCGAAGCTCGTCGGGTACCGCGAGCTGCGGGACCTGCAGCGCGCCGGCTGAACCTCACCCGACGGGCAGCGGAACGGAGCGAAGCGGGAGCGGAAGCGCACACTCTGGCGGGTGCTTCCGCACCCGGTTCGGAACGGTGGGTCACTCCTCCATGGGGTGCTCGCACGCGGACCAGAGGCCCGCACCCGACTCGCGTGCAGCCCGCACCGCAGCGCCGAACTCGTCCACGTGGGCGACGTTGGGCGGGAACGTCGCCTGGTCGGCGAAGCCGTCGGCCGCCATGCGCAGGTTGACGAACTCGCCGTCGCTGGCCCGGTAGACGTAGGCGAGCAACCGGTCGTAGCGGTCACGGGCCTCGACGTCGCGCTCGAGGCGGACGGCGGTGCCGGGCGGGACCAGCTCCTCGAGGTAGGCGCCGGCCTCCTTGCCGAAGCACATCACGGGGGTGCCCGGCTTCACCGACTCGGGCGTGTCGATGCCGATGAGGCGCACACGCTCCTCGGCGCCGTCGTCCGCCAGGACGACGAGCGTGTCGCCGTCGACGATACGCACGACCTCGGCGTTGGCCTGCACGGCGGCGTCGGCCGAACCGATCGACCCGGTGCAGCCCACCAGCGCCAGCGCGACGGCGAGGCCGAGCACCACGACCGTCGGGAGCGGGAACCCCGCACACCGGCGCACGGGTGACCCGGTCGGGGACGGGCCCCCGGCCCGGGCGCGTCCCACGTGGCGGTCAGGCTCGACGCAGCAGCGTGCCGGTGCCCAGACCGCCGCCGCAGCACATGCTGACGAGCGCGTGGGTGCCGTCGGTGCGCTCGAGCTCGTTCAGGGCCTTGGTCACGAGGAAGGCGCCGGTGGCGCCGAGCGGGTGGCCGAGCGCGATGGCGCCACCGTTCGGGTTCGTCCGGTCCAGGTCGGCGCCGACCTCTCGCGCCCAGGCGAGCACGACCGAGGCGAACGCCTCGTTGATCTCGAACAGGTCGATGTCCGAGATGGACAGGCCGGAGCGGTCCAGCAGGCGGCGGGTGGCGTCGATCGGGCCGGTGAGCATCAGCACGGGGTCGACGCCGACGAGGCAGGTGTCCACCACGGTGGCCCGAGGCGTCAGGCCCAGCTCGGCAGCGGCCTCGGCCGACACGAGCAGCACGGCGGCGGCACCGTCCGAGATCTGCGAGGCGGACCCGGCGGTGTGCACGCCGTCCTCCCGTGCGACGGGCTTCAGGGTGGCGAGCTTCTCCAGCGTGGTCTCGCGCAGGCCCTCGTCCCGGGAGACGGTGTGGGTGGTGCCGGTGGGCGTGCCGTCCTCGTCCACGTCGGGCGCGACGACGTCGACGAGCTGGCCGTCGAAGCGACCCTCGGCCCACGCGGCGGCGGCACGCTGCTGCGAGGCGAGGCCGAACTCGTCGCAGTCCTGGCGGGTGACGCCCCACTTCTCGGCGATGCGCTCGGCCCCCTCGAACTGCGAGGTGAACTCGTACTGGGCGAAGTAGGACTTGGGGATCGGCACCCCGAGGCCGAGCTTCTTGGAGCTGTTCGACCCGATCGGGATGCGGCTCATCGACTCGACGCCGCAGGCGATGGCGACGTCCACGACGCCGGACGCGACGAGCGCGGTGGCCAGGCTCGTCGCCTGCTGGGACGAGCCGCACTGCGTGTCCACCGTCGTGGCGGCCACGGTCATCGGCAGGCCGGCGGCCAGCCAGGCGGTGCGGGTGATGTCGAAGGACTGCTCACCGACCTGGCTGACGCAGCCGCCGACGACCTGGCCCACGCGGGACGGGTCGATGCCCGTGCGCTGCACCAGGTCGGCCAGGACGGTGGCCAGCAGGTCGGCGGGGTGCACCGTGGAGAGGCCGCCGTTGCGGCGACCGATCGGGGTGCGGACTGCATCGATGAGGACGACGTCGGACATGGCCGGCATGTTACGGGGCGGACGGGCGAGCGGGCCGCTCAGGCGGCGCGTGCGGCCGCCAGGCGCCGTGCGGCGGCGGCACGCTGCTCGAGCTCGCTGTCGCGCCGGGCGAGGCGGGCGGCGTCCCGCTCGAGCGCCCGCCGGTTGGCCTCCTTCAGGGCGGCCCGGGCGGCGCTGACGCCGAGACGGCCCACCTCCTTGGTGTGCTCGTCCAGGCGGCCGGTGAAGGAAGGCCGGGCCGCCGCTCCGTCGATGAGTTCCAGCTGCGTGGTCATGGATCCAGTATGCGGAGGGGGTGTGACAACGAGGAACGGGTCGTGCGACCCGCAGGCTCGGCAGGGGCGCGAACCCCGGAAACCCGGCCGTGGGGCGGTCGTCGAGCGGCCAGACTGCGCCGATGCACGACGACGCCCGCCTCGCCCGACTCGCACGGCTCGACTTCGTCGAGTTCCTGCGCCACCTGGCCCGCACGTCCGGCCGTCGCGGGCGCATCGAGGAGCGCGACGGCCTGCTCTGCTACGCCACCGGCACCGAGTTCCCGGTCACCTGCAACGGCGCGGTGCGCCTGGACCCGGCGTTGCCCGCCGGCGAGACCGTCGAGCGGGCGGACGCGTGGTTCGGCGCCCTCGGCCGTGGCTACACCCTGCACGTGCGCGACCTGGACGAGGACGCCGAGCTGGTCGAGGTGGCCACCGCCGCCGGGCTGCTGGCGCTCGGGGGCTCGCCCGCGATGGTGTGCCGCGCCGCGCTGGACCCCGTCGACCCCACGCTGGACCTGCGCTGGGTGGGCGGGGGAGGGCGGATCGAGGACGCGCTCGAGATCAGCGACCGGGCGTACCAGTCGCTCGGCATGCCCGAGGGCGTGATCCTGGAGATGAGCACCGATCTGGCGCACCTGGCCGAGCCGCACGTGCACACGGTCGTCGCGCACCTCGACGGCGCGCCCGTGGCGACGGCGCAGGTGCTGCTGAGCCACGGCATCGCCGGCGTGTACTACGTCGGCACGCTCGAGGCGGCCCGTGGCCGAGGGCTGGCCGAGGCGGTCACCCGGGCGGTGACGAACCGCGGGTTCGAGCTCGGCGCCGAGTTCGCCA
>JAFAFZ010000476.1 GCA_023423215.1 Actinomycetes bacterium | reverse complement strand
GGTCTTGCCGAAGCCGGCGGCGAAGCGGAACCCACCGATGACCGCTGCGATCTCGTCCTTCTCCTCCCGGGTGAGCAGCTTGAGGCTCATCAGCGACTGCGCCCGCTCGACGGCGGATGCCTGGGTGAAGTGCACCACGTACACGGGGGCCTGGTGCGTCGACAGCAGCTCCTCGAGCACCTCGGTGAGCGGCGTCATGCGGAACTCGTGCACCAGGGGGATGGGGCGGGTGGCCGAGCGGACCACGGCGACGGACCGGCCGGTGCGCTCGGGGAGCGTCTCGGTGAACCGGGTGGCGTCGCCGAGCGTGGCGGACATCAGGACGAACTGCGCGTCGGGCAGTTCGAGCAGGGGGACCTGCCAGGCCCAGCCGCGGTCGGGGTCGGTGAAGTAGTGGAACTCGTCCATGACGACCTGGCCGACGTCGGCCTCGCGGCCGTCACGCAGTGCGAGGTTGGCCAGGATCTCGGCGGTGCAGCAGATGATCGGCGCGTCGGGGTTGACCGAGGCGTCGCCGGTGAGCATGCCGACGTTGTCGGCCCCGAACGTGGTCGACAGATCGAAGAACTTCTCGGACACCAGCGCCTTGATCGGCGCGGTGTAGTAGCTGCGGCGATGTTCGGCCAGGGCGGCGAAGTGGGCGGCCACCGCGATCAGGCTCTTGCCGGACCCCGTGGGCGTGTCGACGATGACGTGCGATCCGGCCACGATCTCCAGGAGCGCCTCCTCCTGGTGCGGGTACATCGACAGCCCTCGAGCCTCGACCCAACCGAGGAACGCCTCCATGACCGCGTCGGGATCGGGTGGCGCAGGGACGAGCAGGGACAGCGCGGTCACCCGGGCAGCGTAGGAGGCTGGACCGCGGTCGACGCGCGTGCACGAACCTCGCACGTTGCGGCCGGGTCGAGACGGCGATCGGGTCGGGACTGCTCCGAGCCGATCCGGGTTTCGGTGCGCAGGTCGGCGGGTGGTCCTCGCCCGGACGGAGGGGTAGGTGCCCGACATGACGATCGATCCAGAGGTCCGCAGCAGGCTCGAGCAGGAGAAGGTGATCTGGCTGACGACGATCGCCCCGAGCGGCACGCCGGTGCCGAACCCGGTGTGGTTCCTGCTCGACGGCGACGACGTGGTCATCTACACGGATCCGGCGAGTCGCAAGGTGGCCAACATCGAGCAGCGGCCGCTGGTGTCCGTGCACAGCAACAGCGATCACGACGGCGGCGACTTCTACGTCCTGACCGGCACGGCGACGCTCCACCACGGCCGACAGCCGAGTCGGTTCCCCGGCTACCTCGAGAAGTACCACGACGACATCGTCGGGCCGCTCGACACGACGGTCGAAGCGATCGATGAGCAGTACGACACCGAGATCCGCGTGTCGGTCGACCGCGTGCGCGGCATGTGAGCCCGGGTCAGCTGCAGACGCCGGTGAAGGTCGCCGACGACGGGCTGGTGCCTCGTTCGTTGATCGCACGGACCGTGAAGTCGTAGGTCGTGTGCTGCGTCAGCCCGGTCACCTCGATCGGCGACGTGGTCCCGCGCACGGGAGCGGAGCCACCGGAGACGGTCACCTCGTACTCGGTGATGGGGACACCGCCGTCCGAGCCGGGCTCGACAGCGACCCGGGCGGTGCAGCCCGTCATCAGGTCGACGAACCCCGTCACCCCGGTGATGGTCGGTGCCGACGGCGGACCCGTCGGCGTCACGGGGGCGGACGGGGCGGACCAGTCGCTCCAGAGCCCGTCCAGTCCCTTGGACCGCACCGAGAAGGTGTAGGCGATGCCGTTCTGGAGTCCATGGATGTCCACCCGGTCCTCGCTCGTGTTGACCGAGACGTCGCCGGGGTTCGACCTGACCTCGTGGACGAACGCGGGGTCGCCGGAGCCGAACGTGACACGAGCCCAGCCGTCACCTGCGGTCGCGGTGACGCCGGTGGGGGGCGACGCGGTGCACCCGGCGAGCAGGAGTGCGGCGACGGCCAGCGGGGCGGCGAGCAGGATGATCGAACGGCGGCGGTCCTTCAGCATGCACCTGCTGTCGACGGTCCGGATCTCGGCCTGAACAATTCTTCGTCGGACGGGCCGTTCGGCTCACGGGGCGCCGCGCCGAACCGGCCCAGGGGCGATGCCTCGTCGCTGGTGGCCCTCAGGGCGCCGGCTGCACGTCGACCTGCACCGGGACCGTGCCCGTGTGGTGCAGCAGGTCGTAGACCGGCACGTTCGCCAGGTGCAGCCCGATCTCGGAACGGCCGAACGAGTTGTTGTTCCTCGGTACGCACGGCACGACGACCTGCCACTCGGTCGGAGCCAACTGGCTGTAGGACGCCCCCGAGCAGTGGAAGGACGACGGCGCGAACGGCTTCGAGATCAGGAAGCCCGAGGCGGCGAAGGGCTGGCCGATCCTCACGGGGGCGTCGTCGCGCAACCGCATGGTCAGCGTGAACGTCGTCTCCTGGTCGACGACGGCGGGGGAGATGTCGTAGTCGATCAGCTGCGGCGGCCGGCGGTCGTCGGAGCCGCCGGCGACCTCGAAGGGGATCCACTGCTCCAGGCCGGGCAGGTTCTCGAGCGCAGTGCCGTCGTTGAGGCGGACCTCGAGGCGCCAGGTGCCGTTGTTGGCGTACTCGGGGACCGGGCACGTGATGGTGATGAGCACGTGGCGGAAGTCGCCCTGCGGTGCGAGCTCCTGGGTGCAGACCCCCAACCCGTTCAGCCGGGTGCCGGTCGGCGTGAGGAACTCGCGGCCGAAGCCCTGGGTGACGCCGCGGTCGTCGGTCGCGTCGAGCACGAAGGTGACCGTCCCGCCCGGCTGCGCCGGCTGGGGTGAGATGTCCACCGACTGGATCTTCGGGGGCGAGTACCCCGCAGGTGGCGCCGTCGGACACGCCGTCACCACCAACGCCATCAGCACCATCAACCCGGCCAGCCCGACTCGTCGCACCGCGCCACCTCCCCTCGTCGCCGTGGTCAGCGTAGTGAGGGCGCCCCGGGCCGCGACGGGCGGAAGACCATCTCGGCATCCGCGGAGGTCGGCCCCGACGCGTCCGGACCAGAGCCTCTTCGAGCTCGACGAGCATCGGGTCCTAGGATTCTTCGTCGCTGCCATGGCCATTCGGGCCGGCGACGGAAGGGGTCCTCGTGGCTCGGGATGAGCTCAACGCCACGTCGTTCGTGATCCTCGGCATCCTCGTGTCGCGGGACCACTCGGCGTACGAGATCGCCAACTTCCTGGGCGCCGGCATGGGCGAGCTGTACCCGCTCGCGGAACGCCAGCGCTACAACGCGCCCAAGAAGCTCGTCGAGCTCGGCCACGCCACCGCACGCACCGAGGCCACGGGCAAGCGCACCCGCACGGTGTACTCGATCACGCCCACGGGCATCGAGGCGCTGCGTGGCTGGCTCGCCCAGCAGCCCTCGCCCGCCGCCATGGAGTTCGAGGGCATGATCCGCGTGCTGGTCGCCGAGCAGGGGACGATCGACGACCTGCGCAGCAACCTGGCGGCGATCGGTGAGCAGGCTCGCGCCAAGCGCGAGATCTTCGTGCGGCATGCGCAGACGATCCGCAGCGAGCACGCGTCGTTCCCCGAGCGAGAGCACCTGTTCGCGCTGGCGAGCCGCTTCATGGTCGACCACTTCACGCTCGTCGCCGACTGGTCGGACTGGGCGCTCGCCGAGACCGAGAGCTGGTCCGACACCACGACGCCGGCGACCACGCACCACGAGCGCTCGGCCGAGGTCCTGGACGAGACGATCCGGCGCGGCACGACCTGAACCCGGTCGGCCACCCCTCGAGGGCGCGATTGCTGCACTCTGCAGTATCGACTAGAACCGACGGCTCTGGGTCGTGGTGGTCTGGCTGACCTCCCTGCCCGCTGGCGATGGGCACCGAGCGGTGCCGACAGAGATGGGGAGTCTTCATGTCGGGGCGTCTGATCCGTGGGGCGGTCGCTGCGACCGCCGTCATCCTCCTGGCCGTGGCGTGCGTGCCGCCGACCGAGCCGCCGGTGTCGACCGTGCCGCAGACGGACACCGACGGTGATCGCCTGCCGGACGTCCACGAGACGAACACCGGCGTGTACGTCAGCGCCACGAACACCGGCACGGACCCGCTGGTCGCCGACACCGACGGCGACGGCATCCCGGACGGCGACGAGGTGCGCGGCACCACGGGCGGGCTGGACCTGCCCGCGATGGGCACCGACCCGTTGAAGAAGGACCTGATCGTCGAGTTCGACTGGTTCGACAACGACGCCGAGCCCGAGGTCTGCGGCCCGCACTCGCAGCGTCCGACGCCGGCGGCGATCGCCCGAGCGACCGACGCGTTCGCCGCGGCGCCCGTTCCGAACCCCGACGGCAGCACCGGCGTGAACTTCATCGCCGACTACGGCCAGGGCGGCGCCTTCACCGGCGGCAACCTCGTCCCGGACGCCGACGGCGTGATCGCCGGCGACATCGCGGGCGAGGACTTCGGCACGATCAAGGCGGCGAACCTGGCCGACAACCGCAACGGCTACGTGTACTACGCCCTGAACGTGCACCGCTTCGAGACGAACAG
This sequence comes from Actinomycetes bacterium, assembly GCA_023423215.1. Taxonomy (GTDB): domain Bacteria; phylum Actinomycetota; class Acidimicrobiia; order Acidimicrobiales; family Microtrichaceae; genus JAFAFZ01. Next base: position 402 of record JAFAFZ010000476.1, on the reverse strand, counting down.
CAACTCGTCGGGTCAGGCCGAGTTCCTGGGAGACGACCTGATCATCTCGCTGCGCTGCTTCGTGACCCAGCCGAACGCCGCGACGTACATCGGCAACACGATCGTGCACGAGCTCGGCCACAACCTGGGCTTGCGGCACGGCGGCGACAGCAACATGAACTGGAAGCCCAACTACAACTCGGTCATGAACTACCGGTACCAGTTCGCCGGTGTCGACACGAACTGCGACGGCCAGGGCGACGGCGTGCTGGACTTCTCGACCGGGCAGCGTCCGCCGCTCGACGAGTACCACCTGGCCGAGGCGGACGGTCTCTGCCCGGGCGGACCCGCGATCGACTGGAACGGGAACGGTGTGCTCGACCCGGGGACCGTCGCCGTCAGCATCGACGGCGACGACGTCCG